>CAZCUL010000120.1:0-5452 GCA_964501475.1 uncultured Verrucomicrobiota bacterium
TTTCCGACAAAGTTTCCGACAAGGAAAGGCGAAAGGATTCCCTAAAATGTCCAACCTCCAGTGCGGGCCAGAGGCCCGCGGTCCGGATCAGGGTAGGGACGGCGCGCTGCGCCGTCAGCGCCGCGTTCAGCGGCGCAGCCACTCCGCCCGCTGCTCCGCGGGCGGGGACATTGCAGCGCGATGTCCCTACCAGTTTCAGGGAGAGGAGGTTCATGGAGAAAATTGCCGGCGGAGACGGGTTGAAAGTTGCCGGATCATCGAGGCAGACTCAGGTTGGATGATATGAAAGCAAACCACCCCATCGCCCGCCATCAAGAAGGGCCCTTCTCCCGAAACTTGACCCGGCGCCGGTTCCTCAAAGCGGCGGCGGCTTCGGCTGCCATTGGACCATTGCTGATGACCAGTGGCAAAGCCGCTCCCAACGAACGGGTCCGTCTTGGCTTCATCGCCTGCGGCGGACGCGCCCGGCAATTGATGAACATCTTCCGCCACTTTCCGGATGTGGACATTCCAGTCATTTGTGATGTTATCGAGCCGCGCCTGGAGGAAGCGGCCAAGGTGCTGGCCAGGGAGCCGTACCCGCAGACGCCCGAGCGTGTGATCGATTACCGGCGGATGCTCGAGCGGGACGATATCGACGCGGTGGTAATCGCGACGACGCAGCATTGGCATGGCCTGCCCCACATTCACGCCTGCCAGGCCGGCAAAGCCATTTTTGTGGAGAAACCGCTTTCGCACACGGTAGTGGAAGGCCGGGCCATGGTGGAGGCCGCCAGAAAACACGGCGTGCTCGCCATGATGGGCACCCAACAGCGCGCCGGGCCGCATTATCAGAAAGTGGTGGAACTCGTCGGTGGCGGACGCTTGGGCAAGGTGGCGCTGGTCGAGTGCTGGAACTACCACAACACCGGCAGCCGCGTCGGCCATCATGCCGACGGCGCGCCGCCCGCAGGTTATGATTGGGATCGCTGGCTCGGCCCGGCGCCGAAAGTTCCGTTTAACTGGGGACGCCTGAACAATTCCTGGTGGTTCGATTACGCGGGCGGCATGATGACCAATTGGGCCGTTCACCACATCGACATCATTCTTTGGGCGATGCAAGCCGCCTCGCCGATCACGGCGACCTGTTCCGGCGGAAAATTCGTGGTGAACGACATGGCCGATACGCCGGACACCATCGATGCGTCCTGGGAATTTCCGGGCTGGCTCATGCAATACCAGTATCGCGGCTTCAACAATTATCATTCCGTCGAAAGCCGCCCTCACCATCACGGCATCTGTTTCCATGGCGACAAGGCCACCCTGGTCGTTGACCGTCACGGCTACCAGATCTGGGACGAAGCAGACCCGAGGCAGGTTGCCGAAAAGGAATCCGCGATTCCCTACTTCAGCGAGAAAGACCCGGCCCGCAGCGAACAAGACGGGCCCTGGCAACGCGCGTTCGTTGACTGCCTGAAGCAAGGCAAGCCGGCGCCGCTCGACCTTGAAGAGAGCCACCGGAGCACTGTTTGCTGTCATCTCGCCAACATTTCGTATCTGACTGGCGAGAAGGTTCGGTGGGACGGCAAGAGCGAGAAGGTCATTGGCTCGTCCGCTGCGAACGATTTGCTGGATCGACCACGGAGGGAAGGTTACCAGTTGCCGAAAGTCTAGTGTGGTGTCTCGCAATTGGCTGGTGTTTCGTTGCGCCCAAAATGGTCTGGGGCAAGGCGCGACGAGGGAGCCATCCCCGCAGCGGGCTGTGACCGAGGAGCAACGAAGCCCCTGGCCATTTTCGGCGCAACCCTTCGGGCCGCAGTTCTTTTTGCCTCCCGCTTCGTTGCTCGCTCCTTACAGACCGCTGCGGGTATGCGCGTCGCTCGCGCCTCGCGGGAGGCAAAAATCCCTTGCGGCAAAACACCAGCCAATTGCAAGACACCACACCAGATCCCGTTTTCCGCCACAGAACAGGTGGACCTGATATTCTAAGTTGTTATCTTGACCTGGGGCGGCGGCGGCCGTTACTGCGGAAAGGGATTTTCGGAATGACTGTGGCGAACAATAAAACGACCGGTTCCCGGCGACACCGGTGGCGGCGGGTCTTGGTTTGGTTTTCGGGTGGCCTGCTTCTGCTTTTGATTCTTCTCTATTTTGTCGTAACCAGCGGCGAATTCTTCAAAGCGGTCGTTCTTCCCAAGGTCGGGCAAAGCTTGAAGGCCGAGGTCACGGCGGGCGACGTTTCTTTCAGCCCCTTCTCGCAGGTGGTCCTTCGCGATCTGATCATCCAGGGGCATGAGGTCGAGCCGCTTCTCAAGGCGAAGGAAGTGCGGGTCCGCTACGACTTGCTCGATGTCCTGCGCGGCCGGCCCGAAGTGAAGGAGATCGCCATCCTGTCGCCCGTCGTGCGGATCATTAAAGAGCCCGACGGCACGAGCAATCTGGACCCGATTTCTCAGGCGCTTGCAGAAGGTCGAAAGCGGGAGGGCACATTCGACGCCTCGAAGCTGCGGCTTGGCCGGGTGCGTTTGAGCGACGCCTCCTTCCTTGTCATTAAGAAGCACGAACCGGCAGGGCAGACCCTCCGCGGAGTTACGAATTTTAATCTGGCCTTGGACAACGTTCGCGCGACCGGCAGCGCCCGCTTAAGCCTGGAGGGAGATTTCCTCGCCGAAAACCAAGCGCTGGCCGCCGCTTCGAACGGCGTGATGCAGGCCCGCTTTGCCGGAAGTTTCGACTGCGCGTTGTCATCCGGCCTCGCGCCCGAAGGTTTGGCGGGAGCGACGCGGTTTCTGGTTCAGGAGACGGAAGGCGCGTTCACGAATTGGGCGGACGTAAGCGCCATTCTCGAATGCAACGCCACCGCCCGCGAAGTGAAGCAGTTTTTGATGCGCCTCGAGCAGGGCGATGCGGTCCTGGCCGAATTGAGGGCGGCCGGACCGCTGGATTTGAGCAGGGGCGAAGGACGGCTCGCCGTGGAACTGGAAAGCGTGGACGAAACCGCCCTCAACCTGTTCGGCTCTCCGCGCGGAATCGAGTTCAGCCCGACCCGGATCGGCGCGACCGGCGTCGTCGAACTGGCCAAAGGCGGGGCCGCCATTTCCCTCGAGGGAGATGTGCGCGCAGACCGGTTAAGCGTCACTCGCGCCGGCAGTCGGACGCCGGAGGTGAACCTGACCTTCGATTACCATTTCGGGATCGACCGGGACAATCAAACCGCTCTGCTGCACATCCTGTCGCTGCGGGCGGACGAGGGAGAAGAACCATTGTTGCGGGCGGGCATCGATCAACCGATGCAAATCAGCCTGGGCGGCGAGGCGCCTTCGGCCGAAGCAGCCACATTCAGTCTGGTTCTGACCAATTTCGATTTGGCTGAATGGCGCCCCCTGGCCGGAACAAACTGGACGTCGGGCAGACTGAACGCCGCGGCTCGCGTCGAATCCCGGGATCGCGGACAGCGCCTTGCCGCGCGCATCGATGCGCATCTGGCCCACCTGAATTTGCCGGTGGGATCGAATATGATTGCAGACACCGCGGCCGAGTTGAGCGCCAGCGCCGAGATGACCAACGGCAAGTACGCCGATCTCTCCCGGTTGCAGCTCGGCGTCCGGCAGAAGGACCGCGTTTTGTTTGAATTGTCCGCCTCCGGATTTGCCGATCAGGAGAACAGCCGTGCCGGTTTGAAGGGAACTTCGAGGATTTTTGTGGCCGAATGCCTGCAAGCGGCCGGACTGGGCGGCGTGGTTGAAACCAACAGCGCGTTGCCGAAGCAGGTCTCCCTCGACTTCGACGGAGGACGCGACCAAGGGACTTTCGAGTTGCGGAATCTCACGGTCAACCTGGGCCCCACTGGCCGGGCCACAAACGAATTTCACTTAAGCGGCCAAGCCTGGCGCAGCAGCCTCTTCTCCTTGCAAGGAAACTTCAAACTCACCGCCGATTCGCTGGATATTACGCCCTATTACGACTGGCTGGCTGCGGCAGACCGCGTTGCTTCAACCAACCAGACCGGACCCGGTCCGCTCCTCGAACCGGGGCCGATCCGGTTTCCCTTGCGCAACTCCTCCTTTGAGGTGGCGATCGAGCGGCTCTTCCTGCGCGAACTCGCGGTGTCAGATTGGAAGGCGCGCCTGGAAGTGGATGGCGGACGTGTGAAGTTCGATCCGTTCGACCTGACACTCAACGGCGCTCCGCTGCGGGCGAAGGTCGATTTGAATCTGGCGGAGCGCGGTTACAAATATGTCCTGAAGCTGAGCGCTGATCGCATCCCGCTGGAACCGCTGGCGAACACCTTTCTGCCGGAGAAACGCGGAGCATACAAGGGCGAGATTCTGGCCAATGCCGCGATTCAAGGAACGGGACTTACCGGGGCGAATCTTCGAAAGCATCTCAGCGGCGAGGCCGGGTTCAGCTTCACCAACGCGGAGATTCAAATCGTGCAAGGATGGTTGAGGGGCTTGCTCGAGCCGGTTGTGGCTTTCCTGGGCACGCCCGACCTTGTGCAGCGGCCCTTAACCTGGGCGGCAGTCGATCTTCGCGCTGGCCGCGGCCGAATTGATGTCCAGGAATTGGCCTTGCAGAGCGATGCCTTTCTGGCGCGGACCCGTGGCGAGATCCCCATCGCGGACGACTTGAAGCAATCGCCTATTAACGGCTGGCCTGTGGAACTGCAGGTGCGCCGCGCGCTTCTTCAACGGCTCGGCCTTACGCTGCGGAGCGGCACGAACGAAACTTATTTCGCCCTGCCGGCGAATTTCTTCCAGGTGACGGGCACTTTGGGTGAGCCAAAGGCTGATATCAACAAGCGCGCGCTGGCCGGCACCGCTTTGGAGACAATAGCCGAGAAATTCATCCAGGACGACACGGCCGGCGCGATTCTGCGAGGCCTCGGCGAGATTTTGAGAGGCCGAACGAACGCGCCTCCCTCTTCAACCAATGCGCCAGCGACCAATCCGCCAGCGCGATTCAATCCCCTGGACCTGCTCCGGCGCAAATCGGGGGAGGAATGAAAGCGCTGTTTGAAGGCGACGCCGGGCTTTACCTCAAGAAAGCCGATTGAGTTTTGCGCGGCTTCACTAAAGGATCCGGCCGCCAGGGATGAATGAGAAGCCCACGGCAGAAATAGTGCCGGCGCGGTTGGCGCGGTTGGAACAGTTGCGTGCTTTCCGCTGGAGTTCCTACCGTTTCGATGCTGTTTATGAGAAGGCGCCCGGCTGGCTTTGTTGCGAGACTGTGCTGAGCTTTGGCGGCGCCGCCGCGTCCACTTCCCAGCCGGTTGAAACCCGGGAGCTGTTCGTTATACTTTGAGCGATTGCCTGTGACTCTGACGCGACAGACTGCCGGTATTCAAATGCGCTTTCCCGCCTGCCTGGGACTGCTTTGCCTGTTGGCGGCGCTGCCGGCCGCGTACGGGCAACTCTCGCCGCCAAGCGTGAACCTTCTCCGTCCCGCCAACAGCAACGGCTGGCTGCGGCTG
>CAZCUL010000121.1:0-25248 GCA_964501475.1 uncultured Verrucomicrobiota bacterium
AAAGCGATCTGGACCTTCTCCACCCGCGGCAAGGTGGACAGCTCGCCGGTGGTCTGCGGTCAGAGGGTGGTGGTTGGCTCGGACGACGGGCGGCTCTACCTGTTGTCTTTGGATGCCGGCAAAGAACTGTGGTCTTACGAAATCGGGCAGGCGATCAGCGCTTCTCCCGCGATTGTCGATGGCCGGGTCATCATCGGCTCGCACGACGGCAGCGTCTATGCCTTTGGCCCGAAAGCACCCGCAGCCGGCAAATGATTTTTCTATGAGCACGACGACATTGACAACCCCCGGGCAGGCGGCCCCTCCCCTCGAGAAGAAGACGACGGTGGGAAATTATTTTGTTTCGAATTACCCGCCATTTTCGTTTTGGCAATCCGATCATGTCGATGACGCCTTTACGGCGTTTGAAAGGCCGCCCAAGCCCGGAACGGACCTGGGAATCTACGTCCATATTCCCTTTTGCCGGAAGCGCTGTCACTTCTGCTACTTTCGCGTTTATACGGATAAAGATTCGGCGGCGATCCGGAGATACATCGATGCAGTCATTCAGGAACTGTCGCTTTATGCGGAGAAGCCGTTTATCGGCGGCCGGAAACCGACCTTTGTCTATTTTGGCGGCGGCACGCCTTCCTATCTCTCAGTGGACCAGTTGCGGCATTTGACCGACTCGATGAAACGGCTTCTGCCCTGGAATGCCGTGGAAGAGGTCACATTCGAATGCGAGCCGGGCACGCTCACAGACCATAAGCTCCAGGCCATTCGGGACCTGGGTGTGACGCGGTTGAGTCTGGGCGTCGAGAACTTCAACGATCACATCCTCGAGATCAACGGCCGGGCGCATCACAGCAAGGAAATCGCACGCGCCTACGCATTTGCCCGGAAAATCGGCTTCCCCCAGATCAACATCGATTTGATCGCCGGCATGGTGGAAGAGACGGATGCGAACTGGAAGGAATGTGTCCGCAAAACCATCGAGATGTCGCCCGACAGCGTGACCATTTACCAGATGGAGATTCCTTACAACACCACCATTTACAGGCAAATGAAAGCCGAAGGGCGGCTGAAAGCGCCCGTGGCGGACTGGGACGTCAAGCGGGAGTGGGTCGCCTCTGCCTTTGCGGAGCTGGAACAGGCCGGCTACACGGTGGCCAGCGCCTACACCGCGGTCAAAGACCCGGCCCAGGCGCGCTTTCTCTATCGGGATCGGCTTTGGGCGGGGGCGGATTTGATCGGGCTGGGCGTGGCATCGTTTGGGCATGTGGGCGGAACGCACTTTCAGAACGAGCACGATTTCGATCCCTATGTGGCGCGGTTGGAGAAGGGGGAGGTTCCCGTTTACCGGGCGCTGACGCCCACGGACGAAGAACGGTTGATTCGCGAACTGGTGCTGCAGTTGAAGCTCGGGCATGTCAGCCGGACATACTTTCAGAAGAAGTTCGGCGTGGACATTTCTGAGAAGTTCGCCCGGCCGCTGGAGACCCTCGAAGGATGGGGCTTTCTGAGCGTCGAAGGCGACGAAGTGCGGTTGAATCGAGAGGGGCTGCTCCAGGTGGACCGCCTCTTGCACGAATTCTTCCTGCCGGAGCATCGCAACACCCGCTACGCGTAATGAATTGACGCGAGATGAAGGCCCGCCCAACAGGTATTCATGAGACGCTCATAGCGCATCCTTTGGACGAGTTCTATTCCCGGCACGAGCTGGCGTTGCCGCCCTTGCAACAGGTCGATCCGGAGGAGATTCCCGAACCGTATCGCTCACTGCTCGTTCATGAGAGCGACATGACCTCGACCCTCGAGAGCTTTCACGGCGGCACCATTCATCTGGAAGTGCTGCTCCGGGAACAGCGCAGCCAGGCCTACTATCGGGAAGTGGTCCTGCGGGTGGCAGGCAACGAACAAGCCGTCGAGTTCGGCGCGATCAAGATTGATCTCAGCCGTTTTCCCGCCGAGGCGCGCCAGGAGATTTTAGAGGCGCGTTGGCCGCTGGGCCGGATTCTGAAGAACCACGGCATCGAGTATTCAAGCCGTCCCAAGGCGTTTTTGAAGATCGCTTCGGACAAACTCATCAACCGCGTCCTCGGGCTGCAGGGCGCGCATGTTCTCTATGGGCGCCGGAACACCCTTTTGGACCCGGAAGGGAAGTCCCTCGCGGAAATTGTCGAAATCCTGCCGCCGGCGTCAGTGAAACAGAAGGAGCAATCGGATGCAGCCTGACTCCCGGGATGTGCTCGTGATCGGCGCGGGTCCGGCGGGCGCGGCCGCTGCGGCTATTCTGGCGGAGAAAGGGCGCCGGGTGCTGGTGTTGGAGCGCGACAAATTCCCGCGTTACCATATTGGCGAGTCGCTTTTGCCCTTTACCTATTATCCATTGAAGCGGCTGGGCCTGGTTGAAAAAATGCGCCAGTCCCATTTCACGAAGAAATACAGCGTACAATTCGTTTCCACCTCCGGCAAAGCGAGCCAGCCATTTTACTTCTTCAATCGCTACGACCGAGAAGTGGCCGAAACCTGGCAGGTCCTGCGCTCGGAATTCGATCAAATGCTCGTGGACAATGCCCGCGACAAAGGCGCCGCCATTCTTGAAGGGATTACCGTGACCGGCTTGATCAAGGAAGAGGATCGCGTCGTGGGTGTGCGGGCGCGCGATCAGGCCGGGGAAATCGCGGAATACCGGGCGACAATGACTTTGGATTGTTCGGGCAAGGAATCCTTTGCGGCGGTGCGAAATGGCTGGCGGCAGAAAGACCCCAAGCTAAACAAAGTGGCTGTCTGGACCTACGACCGCGGCGCGACACGCGATGAAGGCATCGATGCCGGCGCCACCACTGTGGCTATCGTTCCGGAGAAGGGGTGGTTCTGGTATATACCGCTGCATGATGATCTGGTCAGCGTGGGCGTCGTGGCCGAGGGCAAGTATCTGACTCGCGGAGGGGTCAAGGCGCCCGAGCAGATTTTTCAGCGCGAAACAAATCAGAATGGCTGGATCAACGAGCATCTGGCGCCCGGGAAACAGACCGGGCCGTATTACGTGACGAACGAGTTCTCCTTTCATTCCCGCCACTGCGCCATGGAAGGACTGCTCCTGGTGGGGGACGCATTTTGCTTCCTGGACCCGGTCTTTTCCTCGGGTCTGATGCTGGCCCTGAAGAGCGGTGTCATGGCCGGCGAGGCGGTCGATGCTGCCTTGGCCGCCGGCGACCCTTCTCCGGGACGATTTGCGGATTATGCAATCAAGTTGCGGCGCGGCATCGAGAACATGCGCAAGCTGGTTTATGCTTTTTACGATCCAAACTTCAGCTTCCGCGCGTTGACCGACAAGTATCCGGAGCTGGCCGGCGACGTTACCGATTGTCTGTCAGGCGACGTGGACAAGGATTTCAGCAAGCTTTTCGCCGCCATTGGTGAATTTGCCGAAGTGCCGGAAGCGCTTCCTTGCGGCCTTCCGCTGGAAAAGAAGGCCGACGCGCAACCTGCCTGAGGTTTCAAGCTTCAATGAAGCAGCAATTCTCTTGCGGAACGCGGCTGTCCCCGGCCGCAGCGGGTAGGAACTCGAAAGGGGCCTGGAGGTTTCTCTCGCGTGACCGCATTCCCCGGCTGCTGCGGCTGAGGATAGCCGCGCTCCGGGTTAAAGAGAAATGCTGTCAATGAACCGGCCCAGGTTGATTTTGGGCGGTAATTGTCTCTAAATTGGCGCGTCTTGAATATCGTTCTGATCACACCCGGCGCGGGCGGCATGTATTGCGGGAATTGTTTCCGCGATAATGCCCTGGTCGGCGCCTTGCGCAGGATGGGGCATTCCGCGCTGATGGTGCCGCTTTACCTGCCGCTGACGCTGGATGAGCCCGATAACAGCGCCGGCACGCCCATCTTCTTTGGCGGGGTCAACGTCTATCTCGAACAGTTGTCCCCCCTTTTTGGCAGGATGCCGGCATGGCTGCACCGTTCCCTGGCGTCGCCGCGGGTTTTGCGTTGGGCGGCCGGACGCGCGGCCAGAACCCGCGCGCAGGACGTCGGCGCTCTGACGATTTCGATGCTGGCGGGCGAAGAGGGGAGGCAAGCCCGCGAACTCGATGAACTGACACAGTGGCTCAAGACCACTCTGCGGCCGGATGTGGTTTGTCTCTCCAACGCATTGCTGGTGGGGATGGCGCGCAAGCTCAAGAAGGAATTGGGCGCGCCGGTCATTTGCTTTTTACAGGGAGAAGATTTCTTTCTCGACTCGCTGGCCGACCTGCACAGGAAGCAAGCCTGGGATGTCCTGGCCCAGCGCGCGTCCGAGATGGATGGGTTTATTGCGCCTTCCCGGTATTTTGCCTCGCACATGACGAAGCGGTTGGGGCTGGCGCCGGACCGGGTGCGCGTGATTCATAACGGCATTCGCGTGGATGGTTACCGGCCGGCGGAAATTGCGCCGAGGCCGCCAGTGCTGGGCTTTTTTGCGCGGCTTTGTCGTGAGAAGGGTGTGGATACTGTGGTGGAGGCCTTTATGAAGCTGAAGGAGCGGGACCGGGTCAAGGGCTTGCGCCTGCATGCGGGAGGAAACCTGGGTCCGGCAGATCGTCCCTTGATGGAGACGCTGCAGCGGAAACTGGACGCCAGAGGCCTGACCAGCCACTTCGCGCTTTTTCCAAATACCACCCTGGAAGGGAAGCAGGAGTTTTTGCGTTCCTTGAGCGTCTTCTCGGTACCAGCGCTCTATGGGGAGGCGTTTGGGCTTTACCTGCTCGAGGCGCTGGCTTCAGGCGTGCCTGTCGTGCAACCGCGGGTGGCGGCGTTTCCCGAGTTGATCGAGGCGACCGGCGGTGGCATCCTTTGTGAACCGGGAAATGTGCAGGCGCTGGCGGAGAGCATCGAGGAACTTCTTTTGCATCCGGCGCGCAGTCACGCGCTCGGCCAGGCGGGGCGCAAATCTGTTTTGGAAAAATTCACCGTCGAGACGATGGCTCAGAATCTATTGGGCGCTTTCGCGGAATTCGGGTCCGATCAGACAATCGAGCCCTCAACTGTCAACCAGCTCCGCTAATGGCTTGCGAATTCAAGGTGACGCGCCGGGTGGAATTCTCCGATACGGACATGGCCGGAATCATGCATTTTTCAAACTTCTTCCGGTTCATGGAAACAGCCGAGCACGGCTTTTATCGGTCACTGGGATTTTCGGTAAGCACGCCGGGAACGGATCCCCGGCTGGGCTGGCCGCGTGTCCATGCGGAATGCGATTTCAAGAAACCACTGCGCTTCGAGGACATGGTGGAAATTCACCTTTTGGTGACCGAGAAGCGCTCGAAATCCATCAGCTACGCATTCCGCTTCAGGAAACTGGATGGACCATCGGCTCAGGAAGTCGCCCGCGGTTTGGTCACCATTGTTTGTGTCACACACCGGCCGGACGGCACGATGGCTGCCACGACTATTCCGACCGAAATAGCGTCGCTGATCGAGGTTGCGCCACCGGAGTTGTTGGCCTGATCGGGCGGCGTTCAATCGCATCGCGGCCCCGCTCCAAAAGGAACGGTCCAGATGCGCCCGGGAGGGCAGGGTGTGAATGACGGCTTGGAACTTGCACCCTCTCGGTTGGCCCACCGCAGGCCTGAGAAAATCCGCGTCAACCTTTGGCGGCAAGAAAATTACGGGCACGAAAATGGGAAGCCCGATCTTCTTGCCCACAAATGTTCTTGCCAATGGCCGAAGGCACTCCGCATTGGCGTCTGGTTTTCCCCAGCGGGCGCTCTACTCGATTACTTCCACGACGGCCTCGTTCCCGCGATAGTCCAGGACGCGAACTTTCGTTCCCTGTGCGATAAGGTCGCCTTGCGAAGTGACGTCGAGAATGCGTTCGCCAAACTGGGCTTTGCCGCCAGGCCGAAGCGTCGAAACCGTCATCCCAACCTGCCCGAGAGCAGCGCGGCCGCGTTCGTGGTGCAAGGCCTCGCTTTGCACGCCGCTCGCCGAATGAGAGACAATCGCCCGGTAAAGGCTGGTCCTCGGCAGGTAGCGGCTCAGCAGCCAAACGGCAACCGCCGACCCGGCCATGGCGATAAGCAGGGTCCGAAGTGGCAGTTGAAAGGTCTCGAACTGCGGCAATGTCGGCAGCCCCGGCCCGGGATTCGGATAGAGATCCACCAACGCCATGATTACGGATGCCAGCATCAGGGCCGCGCCCGCCAGGCCAACTAAAATTGTCCCTGGAAAGACGAACAGCTCGATGATCACCAGCACCAGGCCAAGGATAAAGAGAACGACCCATTCCCATCCGGAAAGCCCGGCCACATAACCACCCAGAAAATAGAGGGCGAATGCGGTGACGCCGATGATGCCCGGCAAGCCGAAGCCGGGCGTTTTGAACTCGATATAAATGCCAATGACTCCAATGATCAGCAGGAGCGGGCTGATGGCGTTCAACCAAAACGCCAGTTTCTCCGCGCCGGTAGGCGAGATTCGAGTGATCTCCGCATTCGCGTATCCGAGCTGTTCGAGCAAGGCGTCCAGGCTCTCCATCGTCCCGGCCGAGAGGAGCGGTCTGGGCGGGTCGCCATATTCCCGCTCCGCCTCGACGTTGGTCAGCGTTAGAATCTGCCCTTTCTCCGAAAGCACTGTGCCGTCCTTCTTCAGCTCCTTCGACTTATTGATCATGGCTTCGATCACTTCGGGGTCGTGACCATTCTTTTGGGCACTCGCTCGCACCAACGCGCTCAGGGCCGAAGTCATCTTCACCTCCATGGTATTGGGCATGTCCTCGGCGCCCGCACCTCCAGGGGAGAGCATAATCGGAGCGGCGGCGCCAATCACACTCTGCGGCGCCATATAGATTTCCTTGGTGGCCACTGAAATGAAAGCCCCGGCCGAGAATGCCTTTTTGTCCACGAAGGTGACGGTGTGATTCGGGAACAGATTAAGGATTTCCATAATCTTTTCCGTCGAGTTTACGAGCCCACCATTGGTATCCATGTGAATCACCAGCACGTCGGCCTCGGCTTCCATGGCTTGTTTGACGCCCCGCCGGATGAGATAGACCATGGCCGAGTTGATGTCGTCGCGGATGGGGAGGATGAAAACTTTCTTCGAGGAATCAGGGGAATCAGCCGGCGACGCTGGCTGGTCGGCCGCGCAAAGCGGCCACACCATCGCCAGGAAAACCAGCCAGTACTTCATGGCTGCAAGTTAGAGCAATTAAAAGGCCGCAGCAAGCCAAGCAAGCTGAGGCACCTGAGGCCGGATGCG
The DNA here is from genome assembly GCA_964501475.1 of uncultured Verrucomicrobiota bacterium. Taxonomy (GTDB): domain Bacteria; phylum Verrucomicrobiota; class Verrucomicrobiia; order Limisphaerales; family CAZCUL01; genus CAZCUL01. The sequence goes on from CAZCUL010000121.1 coordinate 7,219, forward strand.
GCGGAGAGCCGGGGCAAGGGCTCGATCCGTGAGCCCGAAAGGCCTGCTGAGACGGGGTGCGGCGGGCGCGCGGACCTCCTTCGTCTGCGGCGTTCTCCAATGCGGTTGGGACCGCTACTTCATCAGAAGCATCTGGCGGGCGCGTTTGATGGAGCGGTTGAGGCGCCGCTGATAATGGGCGGGAAGCCCTGTGTATTTGCGCGGCAAAATGCGCCCCTGGTCGGTCACGAACTGCCTGAGGAGAGTTACATTTTTGTGGTCCAGGGCGTCCGCAGTGAAATCGATCTTCGGTTTGGGACGCGGAACACGCTTTTCGGCAAAGCCACTTCGGGAACGTCCGCCGCGGCTGTCCTTCTTTTCGGTGCGGGTCTTGCGAGGCATAGGCAGTTACTTTATTTCCTTGTGCACGGTGTGGCGCCGGAGGAACGGGTTGTATTTTTTGATCTCGATCTTGTCCGGCTTCAGCTTCTTGTTCCGCGTCGTCATGTAACGGGAGGGCGGCTTGCCCTCCTTGCGCGCTTCAGTGCATTCCAGGGTAATGATCTCACGTGGCATAATTATTCCTTTTCCTTGGCGGGCCGTTCTTCGGCCTCTTCCTCCTCGGCTTCGATCTCAACGGCGCCGGTCGTGTCCACACTTCCCAGGGCGCCGAGGCGGCGCTGGCGCAAAGCGCCCTCGCGTTCGAGTTGGGCCTGGGCTTCGACCGTGAAGCGGGTCCAGGGAATGGCGCTCAGTCGCGCTTTGGGAATTGGTTTCCCCGTCAATTCGCAAATACCGTAAGTGTTGCGCTCGATCCGCTTCAAAGCCTCTTCGATCTCGTAGATCGCGTCCTGATCCGAGGAAAGGAGGCTCAGGGCAAAATCCCGGTCGAAATTATCCGTGCCTGAATCGGCCATGTGCAAGCTGTAACTGTCCATGGACTCGGCCGATTCCTTGGCCAAACCATTCATCTGCGCCAGGAGCCGCTCGCGCAAATCCACCAGGGTTTGGTAATACTTGACCCATTCGGAACGGATTTTCCCGGCGCCGTTTTTGGACTTACCCGGCTTGAGAGGCTGGCCGAGGATGGCTGCGGTGGTCGCCCCGTGGCGCGCCTTGTTCTGCGCTGCTGGTTTCGCTGCTGGTTTTGTTGCGGGTTTTGCAGCCGGTTTTTTCGCCGCTTTCTTCTTCATCATTCAAAGTTTCTTTAGCTGTCTGGCTTCGACCGGATGGCTACTTACTTTAAGCCCAATCGATCCGTGCACTTGTCGATCAAGAGTGCGGGAATCTAGCAAGCGAGAAAGAATATTCCACAAAAATCGTCAGAAATATTTAGCCTGCCGGCCCCGCCGGGCAGTGTTCGCCTTCGTCCTTTTAGCGGTCCTTCAGCCCTTTTCAATACAGGCGTAAGCGTTGTGGTTGTGGATGCTTTCGTGGTTTTCCGCCTCAACCTTGTACCAGGTGAGGTCCGGGTGGGCATTGAGCTTGAGGGCCACGTTGCGGACCAGGTCTTCCACAAAGACCGGGTTTTCATAAGCCCGTTCTGTAACGGCCTTTTCGTCCTGGCGCTTCAGAAGGGAAAAGAGCTCGGAACTGGCCGAACTTTCGATCAGAGCAATGACGTCTTCGATCCAAACAGACCTGGTGGATCGAATCCGCACGATGACTTCGCCGCGTTGATTGTGAGCGCCGTAGCTGCTGATGGCCTTCGAGCAGGGGCAAACGGTGGTCACCATGGCCTTGACCGTGAGGACGAAGTCGATCTCCCGCCCGCAAGCGGTGGCGTCGAAACGGGCGGTGTAATCCATCACGCTTTCCATGCCGGAGACAGGCGCCTTTTTGCTGAGGAAAAAGGGAAACTCCATCTCCAAATGGGAGGTCGTGGAGTTCAGGTTCTTTTGCATCGCATAGAGAATGTCGGTGATGTTGTCCACATGCACGATGTTGCCATGGGCATTGAGCACTTCGATAAAGCGGCTCATGTGAGTGCCTTTAAATTCCTTGGGCAAATTCACAAACATCCCAATGGTGGCAATGGTGTTTTGCAGCGCGTGCGCCTTGTCCCTGATTTGAATGGGAAAACGCAGCCCCTTCACGCCCACTTTGTCGATGCGCAGTTCGCGAAAGTCCGGCTCGCTCTGTTTGTCGTGCAGCTTCTGTCTGGTCTTCGACGCCGCCCCGGCCGCTTTGGCGGGAAAATCGCTATCGTGCAGCTTTAGCATGGCGCAGATTAACAAGACCCGGGCGCTTTGGCAAAATCGATTCGAGGCTTTTGTGACGGCATTCGGAAGAGCAGGCAAGACTGCAAGGGACTGGAAGATGACCTTTGACTTGCCCGGGTCTGGGCGTTATTAGGCACGGCCATGCGAGCGACAGGCAAATGCCGCATTCTTTGGCTGGGCTTGGGCTGCTGCTGCTGCCTGGCGGTCTCGGCTGCGGAAAGCTTTCGAGTAGTCACCTATAACCTGGAGAATTATATCCTGGCGCCCTCCGGCACCCGCCCTGCCAAGACGCCGGAAGGCAGAGCAAAAATCTATCAAAGCCTTTCCACCGCCAAACCGGACGTGCTGGCTCTACAGGAAGTGGGAGACACCAACGCGCTCTTCGATTTGCAGGCCGGTTTGCGGGCGGCCGGCGTTGATTTGCCTTTTTGGGAGCATGTCACCGGTTTCGACACAAACATTCACGTCGCCATCCTGAGCCGCTTCCCCATCCTGCGGAGGCGGCCGCATACCAACGACACCTTCCTCCACTTCGGCCGGCGCTTTCGTGTCAGCCGCGGCTTTGCGGAAGTCGATATTCAGGTCAAGCCCGGTTATTTCTTCACGCTCGTCACCGCCCATTTGAAGTCGCGCCGTCCGGTGGCTTATGGCGACCAGGCCGAACTGAGGGAACAGGAGGCCGCGATTCTGCGCGGCAAGATTGAAGAGCGTCTCAGCGCAAACCCGCAGTGCAACCTGGTTGTCCTCGGCGATTTCAACGACAGCAAGGACTCTCCAACCATTCGCACGCTTATGGGGCGCGGTAACAAAGCCTTGATCGACGCCCGCCCGGCCGAGCGCAGCGGCGACGACCAGCCGCATCCCAATCCCCGCTACGATCCGCGCAACATCACCTGGACGCACCACTATGGGAAGGAAGACACCTACAGCCGGATCGACTATATTCTGCTCAGCCGCGGGATGGCGCGGGAATGGCAGCCGGACGAAACTTACATTGTCACGCTGCCGAACTGGGGTGTAGCCTCCGACCATCGGCCGCTGGTCATCAGCTTCAGGGCGGAAGACAAATAATTTTCCATGCGGATCATCAATCTGAACCCGGACACCGACATCGGCGCCAGCGCCTGGTTCGCGGATGTGGGCGGCCATCGGATTCTGCTGGATGCCGGCACCCATCCGAAGCGGGAGGGCCGCGCCGGGCTGCCCCTCTACCAGGCCATCGCGCAGGAGGAGCTGGATGCGGTCGCAATTTCGCATTGCCATCATGACCACGTGGGCTCGCTTCCCGTGGCCATGCGTTACTTTCCCAAAGCGCACGTGCTCCTCACTGAGCTGAGTTATTTCCTGGTTGAACGCGTCCTGCACAACTCGGTAAATGTCATGACGCGGCAACGTGACGAAGCGGGCATTGCCGAATACCCGCTCTACTCGCATGATGAAGTGGATGAAATTGCGCCGCTCTTCCAGGGGTTCAAATACAATCGGGATGTGGAATTTGCCAGTTATGAGCGGGCCCGCCCCGTGGTTCCCTCAGCCACAGTCGAGTTTTACGACGCCGGACACGCTCTCGGTTCGGCCGGGCTGATGGTGCGCGGCCAGAAGGAAACTCTTTTTTATACTGGCGACGTCTCCTTTCGCGATCAGACGATTCTGAAAGGAGCGCGTTTTGAAGATGTCACAGCCGACGTGCTCATCATGGAAACCACGCGAGGGAACCGGGAAGTGCCGCCAGGATTCAGTCGCGAAGCCGAAATCGAGCGCCTGGCCGGCGCGCTCACCCGTGTTCTGGGACGCGGTGGCAGCGTGCTCATTCCGGTTTTCGCGCTCGGCCGCACCCAGGAAATCCTGGCCACTTTGGCGCTGTTGATCGACACGGGCAGGCTCCCTCCCCAGCCCATCTACATTGGCGGATTGGGGCGCGTCTTCACGGAAATCTACGATCTGGAAGCGCACCGGGCGCATCGGCAGCATAGCAACCTTTGTCTGACACAGGCCTTGAACCTGATTGTCCTGGATCGCGGGCAAGTCGAGAAAATGCGGCTGACCGGCGGGCGCATCTTCGTCGTGACCGCCGGCATGATGAGCGAGCATACCGCCGCTCATGATCTGGCCTTGCGCATGGCGGGTGATGAGAAGCAAGCGATCTTTTTTGTCGGCTATGCGGACCCCGATACACCCGCGGGCCGGCTGAAAGCAGCCAAACCGGGACAGACTTTTTTCTTCAGCGCCGGCGGCGGCGAGCTGACGAAGCGCTGCGAAGTGCTGGATTTTGACCTGACCGCGCACGCGAACCGGGATGAGCTTCTGGATTTTGTGGGTGAGGTATCTCCACACACTATTATTCTGGGCCACGGCGAAGCTGATTCCCGGCTTTGGTTCGAACAGCAAATCCGCGCCCGCCATCCGAAAATGCGCATCTTCCAGCCCGAACCGGGCAAAACAATCGAGGTCTAGCGGGTCCGTCAGCCGTCTTCGACCCGGGAGCCGGGGCAGGCATCCGGCCCGCGAATCCGAGTCTTCCCCCCTTACTTCCGCTGGCTGGAGCGGCCGGCGCTTCCAACTCGGCCTCAATAAGCCGCCTGGGCGCCGCCAATGGAACGTTTCTGCATCCAGGGCATGAGCGAACGCAGACGCCCCCCGACCTTCTCGATCGAATGGCGTTCGCCCTGTTTCAAGAGCCGGTGGTAATTCTTATATCCCGTCTCGTATTCCTTCACCCACCCGCGGGCGAACTTGCCGCCTTGCACTTCTTTCAACATCTTTTTCATCCGCTTCTTCACGCTGGCGTCGATGATCTTTGGCCCGACCGTCACATCGCCCCACTTCGCCGTTTCGGAAACCGAGAAACGCATGCCGCTGATACCGGCCTCGTTCATCAGGTCCACGATCAGCTTCAGCTCGTGCAGGCATTCGAAGTAAGCCATCTCGGGTTGGTATCCCGCCTCGACCAGCGTCTCATAACCGGCCAAAACCAGCGCGCTCAAGCCGCCGCACAGCACCGCTTGTTCCCCGAAAAGGTCGGTCTCGGTTTCTTCCTTGAAAGTGGTTTCGATCACGCCCGCCCGGGTGGCGCCGATGCCCTTGGCCCAGGCCAAAGCCACCTTCCGGGCCTGCCTGCCGGGATTCTGATCCACTGCAATCAGGGCGGGCACGCCTTTGCCTTCGGTATATTGGCGGCGGACGATGTGGCCGGGGCCTTTCGGCGCCACCAGAATCACGTCCACTTCCTTCGGCGGAACGATGGTTTTAAAGTGGATCGAGAAGCCGTGCGAGAAGAGCAGGGTCTTCCCTCGGGCAAGATTCGGCGCGATGTCCTTCTTATAAGCGGCCGGCTGCTTCGTGTCCGGCAAGGCGACGAAAATGACGTCGGCCCGGCGCACTGCTTCGGCGGTGGAAACAACCTCGAATCCTTTTTCCCGGGCAATGGGGACCGACTTGCTCCCCTCATAGAGGCCAATGATGACCTTCAGTCCGCTCTCTTTGAGGTTGAGCGCGTGGGCGTGGCCTTGCGATCCGAAGCCGAGCACGGCGAGTGTTTTGCCACGGAGGACGTTCAGGTCGGCGTCGTTGTCAGAATATACTTTTGCAGGCATAAGAGTTTGGTTGAGCGTTGTTGAAATAATCCCCGGCAGGCTTCATTTCCGGGGCAAAGCGACTTTGCCGGTCCGGGTGAGTTCGAGGACGCCGAAGGTCTTCATCAGTTCGAGGAACTTTTCCACTTTGCCCTCGTTGCCGGTGATTTCGATGGTCAGGCTTTGCGGCTGCACGTCCACTATCTTGGCCCGAAAAATGTCGGTGATCTGCATCACTTCGGCCCGGGATTCGGAATTGACCGAGACCTTGACCAGTACCAGCTCGCGATCCACGTATTCGCCTTCCCGAAAATCAATCACCTTGAGCACGTCCACCAGCTTGTTGAGTTGCTTGACGATTTGTTCGAGGGTGGCGTCGTCCCCGCGAGTGACAATGGTCATGCGGGACATGCTCGGGTCGTGAGTGGGGCCGACGTTAAGCGTGTCAATGTTGTAACCGCGGCCGCTGAAAAGGCCGGCGACGCGGGTGAGCACGCCAAACTTGTTTTCGACCAGCACCGAAATTGTGTGTCGCATACGCGGTTAAAATCAAAAACCCGCGTTCCCCGAGGAACCGCGGGCGACCTGTGAGCATGAAACCAAAGCCTTCGGTCGCGTCAGTCGCTTACGACCACGCCCCGCACTGGAAAGGCATGAGCCATTGGATTCACCGGATGGCAAACTAGCAAGTCGCTGTTTCGAGGGTCAACACGATTTTCCAGGATCGGACGGCGCGGTCGGGGTGGCCGACAAAAGGCCGAAGGCGCCGGGCCGTGGCGCATCAGGGCCACTGTTGCTGGGAGGCCGGGCGATCCAGACCGTAATCGAGATATCGCACTTCCAGCAGATTTCCACGGTGATCGCAATTGCCAAACCAGGCGCGTCGATAATTTGGGGGCAACGTTTCCAAACAGGGCGGATACGTCGGTGGCGGCAGGACGACTGACCCGGGGTCGATTTCGCAGTCGCTCTTTGGCTGGGGCGGAAAAATGAAGCCGGAAGGGCAACTGCGCAGCCGGAGGTTGTTCGGGGTCCCGAGGACGATCACATTGTTTCCGAAGACGGCGTTCTGAATGTCCGAAAAGTAAAGCCCTCCAGAACTGGTCGATGGGCGGAGCGACCAATCGGCAAAGCGCACCAGATTATTCAATACGGTCATGTTGGTAACGGAACCGCTCGGCCCAACGTCACACGTATCACAAACAGCAAAGCCCCATCCGGCCAAACCGGAAAGAACGACTTCGTTGCCGATGCAAGTGAGCGAATCGAATTGACCGGAGGCGTGAGTCAACAAATAGACCCCGTTGATCACGTTCAGAAAACGGTTGCTCCGGATCAGGACCGCTCCCACATCATCCGCCCCCGCGGGGTCCGGCTCGAAATAGACGCCGTTGCCGCAGTTCGTGACGACACAATTTTCGACCTGCTTCGCGGTGAACCCGTGCGAATAGACAAAGTGCGGCCGGACATCCGCAACTGTGCAATTGCGCACGATGGCATTTGTGAAGGTGTGCGGCGGGGCGCCCGAAAGAGTTAGCGCGGTCAACCCGTCAGTATTGTTGGTGGCGGGTTCGGTGAAAATGCAGTCTTCGATGATGATATTCCCCTGATGCACGACCGGTTCAGGCTGCGGCGGTGTGGTGATATAAACCGGGAAACATTCCCGGAGCGCTTTGGTGCCGAAACCGATGACCTTTAGCCTGGTGAATTTCATGTTGTTTCCAGTCAGGCTGATTGCCCCTACCATGCCTTGCGTGCCGGAAACCCAGCCCGTTTGGCTGTCCCCATCCACGGCATTCATGACCGGATAACCCGGCACTCCGTTCAGCGCCCTGGGAATTCGCAGCGGCACCGGATGTCCGCTGTTCCGTAGTGCCACCTCCAGGAGGCTGTAGAAACCGACTGTGGGGGCCTTTTCCGAAAGCAGGATGACCACCTCGTCCGTGACGACGGCGATGGGAGCGCCGGGAGCGCCGAAGAAGACGGCTTGCCGGCCACTGGCGTGCAGCGGTTGGCTGAAGAATGGCACATCGCCGTATTGACCGGTAGCCATGTTCCGCACTCGGATTTGAAAACTAGCTGCCGCTCCCATCCGTCCCACTCCATTGATGGTTCGGCAATTCCAGTTGAAGGCAATCTCGCTGACGGCGGTGCCGGCCGGAAGGGGCAGACGGATTTCCACCTGATCTTCCGACCCGCTCGCCCAGTAGGTGCCTTGATCCTGATCCACCGCCTTCAGAATCGAGTAAATTGTATTGTTGGTTTCCAGCCTGCTTTCGCCGTCGCCCGGAATGGTGGCGCTCGGCAGACTCACTGTTCCCCCGGCCACCTCGATGTCCGCCACACCATAAAAATCCACTCCAGGCGACCGCCGCTTCAATTGCAGGACAATCTCGTCGGCGTCGGCGTCCAGAACAACCGTATCCACGTCCCCGGTGCTGGTCATCGAAATGCAGTTGGTGTTCCCGGACGCCAGGTCGGTTGTGCAAATGCTGAATTCCTGCGCCCGCCCAACCCCCGCTCCCAAGGGATGGGAACCGCTGTGCCAGCGGAGTTTCACGCTTTGAACATGCGCCCTCCCGGTCAGTGGAATGGATATCCAAATGGGCTCGCCTCGCTCGTATTTCGGGTTGTTCTCGGCGTTACAGTCCAGCACCATGTTGTGCACTTCGAATCCATCCGAATAGGTATGGCTCGCAAAGAGAGTGCCGTCAGCCCAGGCTGACCACGCATCGACCAGCTTCAAAACGGTGCGATTGGTCCCTTCGAATCCGGCCCCCATGTGTTTGCAGCCAACATGGGCCGTGGCCCGCTCCTCGAATCTCCATCCTTTGCTCTCGTATTCTCCCGGCGCGTAGAAAAAACAGTCGTAGAAATTGTTTGTCTTCCAAATCGCATCCAACGCCTCCGCTGAGCCCGCGGCCCAGGCCCTTTCCGGACTGCTGCCGTCCAACGGCGCCACCGAGCCGCCTTCCGGAGATAACCAATGCGGCTCGACCACGCTCATGATCACAAGGGTCGGCGGGCTGGTAAACTCGCCGTCGCTGACGGTATAGGCAAACGCATCCGGACCCTTTCGGTTTCCCGCCGCGTAACGCACCATCGGCGTGCCGGGAATCTGCGTCAGCACGCCGTTGGTGGGCACGACTGCATCCACAATCGAATAAAGCAACGGCCTCCCCGCCGGCCCGCCCCCCTCCAGGACAAGGTGGGTCCCCGTGTTCCAAAGCACCGTTTCCCACATCACTTGCGCCACCGGCCCCGCGTCCGAAGCGCTGCGCTCGCGGCCCCAAATTTTTAGTTCATCAAGGGCTCCATTGAAGCTGGCGGCTCCGGGCACCATCCCGATGACCAAGGGCGCGCTGCCGGCTCGAATCGCTCCGCTATCCGAATGAACCTTGCGGCCATTGAGGTAAACCGTGGCGACTCCTCCGTTGTGCGTGATCTCGATTTTGCTCCAGGTCTGAGTCCGCAGAAGGACGGGCGCGCGCAAATCGAGGGTGCCGCCCGAACTTGTGGACCAAAAGCGAAGCGAAGTTTCGCCCGCTTCGTCAGCTTCCAGACCAAGGCGCCAGCCGGAATTCGTGCCATCGGCGCAGCTCATAAACTCGCTGAACCCGAGCGCGGGAGCTTCCGGATAAAGCCAAAACGCGATGCTAAACGGCAACCCGGTGGGCGGCAGCACCGCCCGAGAGTCATTCGGTATTGTTACAACCCCATTCCGAAGGTCGATTCCACCGCCGGTCTTTCCGGGCGCCCAGGGCCCTGAGCCCGACACCATGGCCGCCCCGTTCTGAATACTGAAATCGCGCGCTGACAATCCATCCGACTCGTCAAACCGCCAATAGCCCTTCAGTGAAATGTCATCCCGAATGAACGCCTTCGTGTACGCGCGGACTTCGTCGATCCTCCCCGCGAAACCATCATAGCCGCCCACCCCGCCCCCGAAGAAAATCGGTTCTTCGCTTACGGAAATCGTCCCGTTGCCCCGCGCCAGGCCCTCGCCGTTCAGAAAGAGCGCGACCTCGTTTCCGTCGTAGGTAATCGCCAATTCATACCATTGCCCGGGCAGCAGTAACGTCCTTCCGGCCAAATGGAGGGGGGACGCAGCGCCGGGAGCGGCAAAGACAATTTCGTTGGTGCCCGGGCCGGACGTCCGCAGCGCCACGGACCAGCCGTTGCTGCCGGCTGCGTTGCCGATCAAACCGCGCCAACCGTTCGTCAACACATCCGGGCTAAACCAGAGTAACACGCTAAAGGATCGCTTCGCCGCAGGAATGACCCGGTATTCCTGATTGCTGATCCAAGCCCGGCTGGCCGCCGCGTCAGACCCGCCGTTGAAACGGAGCGCGCCTGGGCCTGCCCGTCCACTGGTCCATTCCGCGTTGCTCAGCACGGCGTCGTTTCCGTATCCGCTGGAATCCTGCGCACTTGTTCCCATCCCGTCGTCCAATCGCCATTGCCCGCTCAAATCCCCGCCGGGAACGGATGGGACCAGCCGATAGAATGCGCTTTGCTGAACCGGAGGAACCGAGACGAAACGATTGCTGGACCCGATCTGATAAAGGCTTTGGGGAACAGGCCACCATTGAAGAAGCGGCCCCAAATGCGCGGACTCCTCCAAAGTCCAGTCCCATGCATCCCCTGGCCAGGATATTCGGATTGCACCCTCTTCAGGCGTGACGGACAACTTCGGTTCCACGGGCGAAGCGGCGGAAGCTGTCAGACCCTCGGCGGTTGCGCTGGTTGCGCCATTTTCGGAGATTACCGGGCCGGACAATTCCGCCGGGGCGGAAGAAGCCGCGGATGGTGATTCTTCGAATGCATCGCGCGCGAGAAGCCATGCGCTCCCGGCACCGAGGCAGAAAAATAGAGCCAGCCTACTGCTGTTCATTTGCGTTGCCCGCTGACCCAATGAACATCGGTGGTCGAGGGAGGTGGCGGGTTGGCGGCACAGGAGGCCGCACTGAATGCTCTATGGCATTTGCCGGACCCCATGCCGATGATTGCTCTCTTCCGTTCCGTAACAGGACCTGGTCATTGCCGTCCAAGCTAATCGCTAAGCGGGATGATTGAAGGATACGTCGAATCCTTCCTCCGGCAAGATATTTTGACCCGCCCGAACGCTGACTGAGTCGCTTAACGCCCTACGGTGCGGCCGGGAGCGGCCCTACCGGTGTCTCGCTTTTCCCTTCTCCCCTCTCGCGTTCCCGCTCATGGTCCAACTCCGCGCGCATTCTTGGGAGAGATTGCGGGTAATGCTGCTGGATAAATGCCACCAGCTTCTCCCGTATTTCACAACGCAGATTCCACGCTTTCGATGCGTCGCCCGCCGTGGCCAGGACGCGAACCGCCACAGTCCGCTCGCTTGCGTCGGTCACCTGCAAGTTCCAAAATTTGCCATCCCAATCCGCGCAGCCTTCCACAATCCGCTTCACTTCATCACGCACCTTGTCGAACGGCAGCGTGTAATCCGCATAAATCATCACCGAGCCCAGGATATCCGCGGAGATGCGTGTCCAGTTCTGGAATGGCTTCTCAATAAAATAGCTCAGCGGCACAACCAACCGCCGCAAATCCCAAATCCGAATGACCACATAAGTCAGGGTGATCTCTTCAATCCGCCCCCATTCCCCCTCCACAATCACCACGTCATCGATCCGGACCGGCTGGGTCATGGCCAATTGAAAACCGGCGAAGAGGTTGGCAATGGTCTTCTGCGCCGCGAAGCCGAGAATAATGCCGATCACGCCGGCCGAAGCCAGAATGCTCGTGCCCAACCGGCGCACCTCTTCGAAAGTCATCAGCACCGACGCAACCGTAAAAATCGTAATCACGACCAAAAGCGTCTTCTTGAGGACGTGCACTTGCGTGAAAACCTGGCGCGCGCGCAGATTATCCTCCTGGTCGATGTTGTAGCGGCTCATGATCAGCTTCTCGCCCAGAAGCACTCCCTGAACGAACACCCAGGCCACCATCCCAATGATGAGAAGCGTGCTTGCCTTGCTCACCAGCCCTTCATAAGCCGGCGGCAATCCCAATACAGGCAGGGCCAGAATAATGGCCATGACCGGTAGCGCCACCCGGATCGCCTTGACCAGAAGCGGCAATACGATGTTGTCCACCACTGTGCCGGTCTCCGCCGTCCAGCTCTGCAACCGCTTCTCCAGGGCGCCGGTCAAGCGAAAGAAGAACCAGAGCAACGCCACGAAAATTCCGGCGTCAAAAACCTTGTCGAAAAACAGCCGCAAGGGATGCGGCTGGCCGGACGCTTCCAGGCCAAGCAGGAGCGGGATCAGAGCGAAATAGACGCCATAAACCCAAAGCGCGAAATAAAGCGGCTTGCCGAGCGCATCCAGGATAAGCCGCGTCCAGGATTCCTTCCCTTCCGGCGCCCTTTCCGCCGCGGACCTATTCTTCCAGCGAACGATCCCGAGGATGATCCCGTGAAGGAGAAGGACCAGCCCGATGAAACAGGCCGAAGTGATGATGCCAGCCCAGGTGATGCCGCCATACACTTCCCTTTGAAGCCACGGTTTATCGAGGCCGGCGATCGAGGTCAGGATGTTCTCCAGCAACACAGCGGCGCCATTGGCAATGTCATGAAGAAACTCCTTTCCGGTGCCGGGCACGCCGGACGTTTGCGCCAGCAATAGATGATTTCCCAACGTTTTCACTCACCTGTCTTCGCGCCCCGCCAAAGGCGCTGTCAAGCCGATATGGCAAAGGGCAGAAACCAAACGCCCCGCCTCTCGTTCAAACCGGTCATGAGAACGTTGGCACCATTAGCTTTCCGATAGCGTTGAGCGTTGACGCCCGGATGATTTTGACCGCGGATGACGCGGATGGGCCAAAGCCACATGCCCCGCTCAGCTTCAAAACCGGACCGACTTGCCAACGGAGTTCTTGTTCTACTCCGCGACCTCCGCGTCGGAATGTATCGGGTTCCCCGCTGGGTCGATCATCTGCGGAGTGACGAAGATGACGAACTCCTTTTTGGCGGCCTTTGTCGGATCGGCCGCACCGGTCCCACCCGTTTTATTCCCTCCCTCGGAGTCTTCGCCTCCGGCCGTCTCGTACCGGTCCGAGCCCACTTCCAGAACCAGTGTTTGCCCGTCAGCGACACGCGCGACGGACCGTCGCAGCCGGAAAATGGGCAAGGGCGTGGGGCTTTCCGTCTCTTTAACGGTCCCGTCAACCGCTTGCTTGCGGACGATGGTGAGAAAGTTCGTCGTGTTGTGGTACCCCACAAAGTCACGGAGCGTGCTGATAATGTTCAACGACACGGTGTGGTCGTCGGGTTCAACGACGGGCACAAGGTCAATGACGGGGCCCAGTTCGAAAGGGCGGCTGATGGGATCGGTCACGGTCGTGATCTCTTCGGGATGGTTCGCATCAGCTTGATTGGTTTTGACGTTGAGCGAGGTGACGACATATTTGATGTCGTCTGCTTTGATCTGCACGTGCCGACCGCTCATTGTGGTCACTTTTTGAGCGGTGACCATTTTGGCGCGGTTCGATTGTTCCAGAGTGCGCAGGGCGAGGTGATATTGCGCTGGCGTTAGAATCGTTCTCCAGGTGAGATTGGATGTGCCTTTGGGAGACCCGAGGGTGATGCCCAAACCGCTGTGCCAATCGGATTCCGGATCGACCTTGAACCACTTCACTTCAATGGTCACCTGAGGGGGTGGGGCATTGATGACCTGAACAACCTGCTCGATATGATCGAGTTCTTCAATGGTCCCGCGGACCATCAGCATGTCCAGACGGTCATTGTGCAAGTAAAGAGCCGAGGGGGCGGACATATCCAGACCGGACTCCAGCAGGAGCTCCCGCAATTCCGTGATGAGCCGTTGCGATCGCTCGTTTCCCTCAGGAGGAATCGGCGACGGTGAGGCGTTTTTAGGATCGAGCGAGTGCATGGAATCAAGGGCTTGGATCATTATGTCCGACCGGATCTTGAACCAGCGGGTGAAAATGCGCTGGCGGGCATCGGGCACGGTGCTTTTCAGCGAGAGCATGACACCATAATCTTCGATCGAGTAAGCCACCGGAGGGGTGGAAATGTTCTGGATGATTTCCAACAGGTCATAGAGGCGGACGTTCTTGAGCGGAGGACGGATTCGGATGACGATCGAATCCAAGTCGGCCGTCTCAGTGTAATGAGCAGCCAGAGGCAATCCCGTGGAAGGATCGATGCGAGGGGGAGCCGGATCGAGCGCGCGACTGGGATTGAGAAGGCAGTTGATGCCGACACCGTCTGAATCCCGTTCCCTCGATTCCTTGACCAGCGCCGTCACCACCTCCGCAATGGGGATGTTGTCATAGGAAACTTCTGGAAGAATGATGGATTTGAGTTTCGCTTCAACGTCACTTTTGCCAGGTATGATCTCCTCGGATGGGGAAGCGAGGGTCTGTGGTGCAATGGGCTTCTTTTCGATTGGGGGGGAGGTTTGGCTGCCGGCCTCGACGGCGGCGGCCAGGAACACGAGGTTCATCGATGATCTCCAGACTTGTCGCAGATTTCGCATGGCGGTTTCTCCTTTCTTGACGGTTTGTGGCGCTGTCCACGCCACGGCGAGCAATGTGAGCCCAACGGAACAGATTGGGATGAGACTTTTGAACATAAACGATCGAACGGAAGGCAGGAGGAACCATCGGCATCCTTCCATGTGCATCGATCCACGCGACGACCCAGTCCTGACTTGTATCGACTGCCTCCGATGCCGAGTCCGGCGGCAATTTTTCGGGGTAGGAGCTGGCCACCCACTCGGACCAGACATTCGGCCAGGAATACAGCACCGCCGTCAAAGAGCAGGCTCGCTTCATCGGCGGCCATTTCACTGGTTTGGTGCAACCGGCGCCGGGCCCACCAGATCGCCGGATGCCACCACAACAACGTCCGGCACAGATCAGCGATCGAATACCACTCCGGATCACGGGAAGTGAGGTGAGCGAGTTCGTGCGCAAGAACGACCCGCTGTTCCGCTGGAGTGAACTGCTTGAAGAATCGATTCGGCAGCACGATGGCCGGGCGGAAAAGGCCCCATGCCATCGGGCTGCCTTCGTAGGCGCAGGTCGCCAACCGCCCTTGCGTGTGCAACCCATCATGACTTTCAATTCTTCGAACTGCGCGGTGATGCTTCCTTGAGAGACCGAAGCCGCATGCCGGGCGAATCGCATCCAAGCCAGCCATTTTAGGGCAGTGCCCAGAAAGAGCACGAGCGATCCGACTGCCCACAGGCCTCCGAGCCCCCAGGCGACATGCTCCCACTCCAGGAGTGCCAGCGGTCGCTCCGATTGGGACAGTGCGACATGGGGAGCATTGGACGGAGCGACCGGATGACGATTCGACTCCGGCTCAAGTGAATTCCCCTGTGCTGATGGCAGCGCATCTGCGCGAAAAACAGATGAGAACACCGCAGGCGCCTCCCCGATTGTCCTGGGCGGACGCGGCAGAGTCAGCTCGGAGCTGTCAGGCGCCGAGGGTGGAATGGGGTTCACTACAGCGGAAGTAAGTTTGTCGGCGATGAGAGATGGCAGGCTGGTGACATTTACCAGGCAAACCGCGGCCAAGGCGAGAAAACAAGCCTGCCAGACATTGCGCCGCCATTGGACCGATTTGAGCTGCCGTTCGAGCACCGCCGTGCACCCGATGATGCACACGATTTCCGCTGCCAGCACGAGGCAGAATGATGCCCAATCGTGAGTGTCGAGGATCATCGCTTCTTCTTGTGCCGGGCGATCAGACGTTCCAATTCGGCTAGTTCCTCGCGGCTAACCTGGCGGCTTGTGAGCAGGTGGCTGATGGCGTCGGTCAGCTTCCCCTCGAAAAGGCGGTCAATAAAGTGATTAGCCATGCTGTGAGTGACGGCCTCCGCGGGCACCGCCGCGCGATAGAGGAAGGTGCGTCCTTGTTGGCGATGTTGGACCAGACCACGACTCTCCAACTTGCGCAGCATGGTGGAGATCGTGGTATAGGCGAGACGGCTGGGAAGGCGTTCAACGACATCGGCGACGCTGGATTCGCTCATCGACCAGAGCACTTTCATGATGTTCAACTGCAGGTCTCCCAATCGGATTGGTTTCGTCGTCGGCACGAGGCAAATAGTTCGATAACTACAGGAGTCGTACTAATTTGGTAGTTTTGGTGTCAACCGTTTTTTCGACGCATCCGAGAACAGCCGAGGACAGCCGCTCTTCCTCAAAATGGGAATTGCTGATGGCCGCGCTCCAGCATTGGCGATCGAGGGGCGGTTTGATATCAAGACTGCATGCAAAAGCTTTGCGTGCTCACCCTGGCGCTTCTGGCGGTTGGCCGGCTTCCGGCGCAAACCGACCCGCAGCCAGTGGTTCGAATGTTAATCCCGGGCTTTCAGATCGAGGAACTGCCCGTAAAGCTCAGCAATCAGAACAATCTGCGCTTTGCGCCCGATGGCACGCTCACGTCGCTCGGTTACGATGGGAGGGTCTGGCGGCTCCGCGATACCGATGGCGACAGCCTCGAAGATACGGCCGACCCGTTTTGGGATCGGCCGGGTTTGAGTGTCCCGCTCGGCATGGCCTGGAGCACGCGCGGGCTTCTCGTCTCTTCTAAAGGCAAGGTTTCCCTCCTGACCGACACGGACAAGGACGGCATCGCGGACACCGAGGAAACCATCGCTTCCGGCTGGCCGCCGACCGATGTCGGCTCCGGGGGAGTGGACGCGACCGCGGTGACACTCGACGCCGGGGGCAACGTCTATTTTGGCCTGCTGGTGGCCGACTACTCGAACGCTTATCGTTTGCGGAAACGCAAGGACTTGAAGCCCGAGGAAATCGCCTGGCTCAAGCAACGCGGGCGCTGGCATGAACCTTCCGGCGACAATGCGGCCGAGGACGAGTTTTCTCTTTACGACAGCCAATCTCCGCGCGGCACGATTCAGAAGTGGAATCCGCGCACCGGGCGACTTTCCACGGTCGCCACGGGAATTCGCGTGCCGGTGGCGCTGGCGTTCAACCGCGCGGGCGATTTGTTCAACACCGATCAGGAAGGCGAAACCTGGATGCCCAACGGCAATCCGCTCGATGAATTGAACCATATCATCGCCGGCCGCAACTATGGCTTTCCTCCGAAGCACGAGGAGTGGCTGCCGAATCTCCAAAGCGAGGAGCCTGTCGTCGGGTTCGGACCGCAACATCAAAGTGCGTGCGGGCTCGTTTTCAACGAGCCGCATGGACCCATCTGGCCGAAGGCTGCAGGGACGCGAGCAAAGGCGGCCTTGCCGGCCGCGCCGGCTCAGGGCCTCTTCGGCCCGAACTGGTGGGAGGGCCACGCCTTCGTGGCGGGTGAGTCCCGCGGCAAAATCTTTCGCGTCCATCTGGTAAAGACGGCGGCCGGTTACGTTGGAAGGGTCCAAACCATCGCGCGCCTGGCGATGTTGACAGTGGATTTAGCCATCTCGCCACGGGGTGACCTTTATGTGGCCTGTCATAGTGGCCCACCGGATTGGGGCACGGGGCCGCGCGGCGAAGGAAAACTGTTTAGAATCCGTTACGCCAATCCCAGGGCGCCGTTACCCATCGAGGTTTGGCCTGCCAGTTCCACGGAAGTGCGCATGGCTTTCGACAACCCGCTGCACTCCGACGTTGTTCATCCAAACCAGGTTCGCCAGGCGGCAATCGAATTTGGCGAGTACGTGAGCGCCGGCGATAGATTCGAGACCTTGAAGCCGCCCTATGCTGTCGTGCGGCAACAGGACGCCGCGCCCCGAGGCTGGCTCGCCATTCACGGAGCCCGGCTTGCCGATGAGGATCGGGTCCTGGTTTTAAAAACCGATCCGCATCCGCTGGCGGTTCGTTACGCCGCGACGCTCCCCGGGATCAAAGGACGGGGGGAAGCAGGCGGCGGACAAACCGTGGACCTTGATTACGACCTCACGCTGGCCTCGCAACCATTGCCGGAAGTCTCCATGAAGCTCACCCCAACCACCCTCCGGCAACCGGTCTCCTGGGCGCCGAAGGCAAGGGCCTCGGGTGGCACCGACAGCCGCGCGCCGCGCAAGCCCGACGGTGATTGGGAGAACGGGCGCGCGCTCTTCTTTGGCGAGCAGCTTCAATGCGCGAAGTGCCATCGCATCCGCGGCGAGGGCGGCACCGCGGGACCGGACTTGAGCAATCTCATTCATCGCGATTCGACCAGTGTGCTTCGGGACATTCGGGAACCGGGCGCCACGCTCCATCCGGATTACGTCACATTTCAGGTCACGACCGCGGAC
>CAZCUL010000122.1:0-15163 GCA_964501475.1 uncultured Verrucomicrobiota bacterium
GACCGTGAGCGGCAGTTCCGGTTCGGACGAAGGGAGAGGCTTGTTTTTGGGCCGTTCGTTAAAGGACTTGATGTTGCGCACGCCGACCCTGGCGAAGATCTGGTAGCGCTTTTCCATTTCATTGACCACCCAGCGCAAGGCCAGAATCACCTTTTTGGGATCGTTCACCACCGGCACGACCAAATGAGGCAACGCGTTGTATTGCTGCAACTCGACCACCTTGGGATCGATCATCACGAACCGGAGTTGATCGGGTGAAAAACGGTAAAGGAGCGAAGTGATGATCGAGTTGATGCAGACCGATTTGCCCGAGCCCGTGCTGCCCGCGATGAGCAAATGGGGCATGTCCGAAAGGTCGGCAATGATGGGCTGTCCGTAAACGTCCTTGCCCAGAGCCAGCGGAATGCGCGCCTTCGTCTTCTGCCACTCCTCCGATTCCAGCAGGTCCCGCAAGATGACCTTGGTTTTGACGTCATTGGTCACCTCGATGCCGACGGAGCTCTTTCCCGGCACGGGCGCGAGGATATTGATGCGTTCAGCCTTGAGTGCCGCGGCAATGTTGTTGGCAAGCGCACTGACCCGCTCCATGCGCACCCCGGGCGCCGGATGCAGTTCGTATCGTGTGATGGTGGGACCTTTGGTGATGTCTCCGAGCGAGACTTCAATATCGAATTGGGCCAGGGTGCTCTGCATGAGTCGCGCATTGGCCATCAACTCCTCTTTGGATTCGCTGGGCTTCGTGTGACTCTCCGGATAATTGAGCAGGTCCAGCGATGGCAACTGGTAATTGCCAATGTTGGGCGTGGACGCAACCGTAATCGGCTTCTTACGCGCGCGCTTTGCTTTGCCTCCGGAATTATCGCTGACTCGTGGCTGTTCGGCTGGTCCATCTGCGCTCGCTGCCGCAGCCTTTGTGTTCTCTTCGGATTCTGCGGCCGGCTCCCCGCCCTTCTTTGGCGCCTCCTTGCCGAGAACCTCGGCGGTGTTGGCCGCTGCAATCTCGCGCGCAGTGATCACTTCGCCTTGTAACTCTCCGGCGAACTCATCGGAGGCGGCCGCCGGCTTCGCTTTGGAGCTACGCGCTCGAATTTGGGGAATGCTCAGGTCACGGACCGTTGGAATCGGAACCGGCTTCAAGTCGGCGCCCAGCCCGGACTTTTCAACCTGTTCCTGCAAACTGCGCGCCTGCTTCTCCAAATCGCGAGCCTTCCGGGCCAGAACCCGCTCTTCGGGCGACCATTCCTTTTCCTGAGGATCAGGCTTCTCGCGGACCCGGAACCAGACATTTCGCAGCCAATCGGTGAGCCCAAAATTGGTGAGATACAAGAGAGCGATCAGGTAGAGCGTCACGTAGATGATGGTGGCGCCGGGCTTTCCAAAATGCAGAAAGAGGCCCCGATTCAGGGTATCGCCAATCAAACCGCCCGCGCTCGGGGCGTTGATGTTTTGCTTGAGCGCTTCCAGGTGTCCGGAATAAAGATCAAACAGGCCCAGGCATGCCACGAACAGGACCGCCGCCCAGGCCCAGCGCCGCTTCAAATAAGCGAACAATTCCAACAAATAGCCCAGGCCGAAAACCAAAAACAGAATCGGCAGCACAAAAGCTCCCGCACCCAGCAGGAAGAAGAGGGCGTTGGCCGCGAGCGCGCCCACTTTCCCGATCAGATTATGGACTGTTTCATTTGGCGGAATACGGTTGCCGGCGACATCGTGCGGGTCAAAAGAAAGCTGAGCGACCAGTAACAACAGGGCCAGAGCGATGAGCACAATGCCCACGATGTCGCTTAACCCCCGGAGGGGCGCGGTCTTTTGTACGTCTTTCCGAGCCATGCGCGCAGACTAGAATAGCCGTTTCAAAGTTCAAGATACAAAGTCGAATCAACCGTCAATTCCAGAACCGCGACGTGAGCAGGCTCTGACATTTTACCTTTGAACGCCGTCCTCTGACCGTTAGAGTGCGCCAGGTCATCATGGGCAGTCATTGGATCGTCAGGCTGAAGAAGGTTTACGGCACCGCGGCCGGCTTCGTCACGGAAAGGCGGTGGGAACGTGACCATGATCGACTTTCGCGTTTCATCCATTTTCTCCGCCTGGTTTTCCGCAGTTTCTTCCGGAATAAATGCCCGTTGCGCGCCACGGCGCTTTCCTACACGACACTTTTGGCGCTGATCCCGCTGCTGGCCATCGGCGTGAGCGTCGTGAGCAGCGTTCTGCAGGAGCGCGGGCAGGACGCCAGCAAGCAGATGATCGAGAAGTTTATCAAGACCGTTGCACCGCAGTTGGAGTTGGTGCCGGACGAGGAGCTGGAAGCCAAGGTGGATGCCCGCGATCAGGTGATTGAAGCGATCAATCAATCGATTCAGCGATTCCACACCAAAACAATCAATGTGCTTGGACTGACCGGTTTCATTGTCGTCGCTTTGCTCCTGCTCAGCACGATCGAAGCAACCTTCAACGACATTTGGGGCATTACTTCCGGGCGAAGCTGGTTTCGGCGGCTGGTCCAGTATTGGACCACGATTTCTTTGGGCCCGCTCATCATCGTCTTTGCCTTCCTCCTGGCGCAAGGGCAGGAATTGCAGCCCGTGCGCGAATTCCTGATCGGCAAACCGCTGATCAGCTCGTTGCTCAGCGCTGCGCCCTTTGTCCTGATCAGCCTCGGGTTTGGCTTGTTCTACAAACTGATGCCGAACACGCAGGTCCATTGGGGAGCGGCGATGCTCGGCGGAGGGGTGGGGGGCTGTCTCTGGCTGCTGATCAATCTCTTTAACGCCGGCAATCTGAACCGCGTCATTACGATGAGCAAGATTTACGGCTCTCTGGCGATTATTCCGATTTTCCTGATCGGGCTCTATCTTTCGTGGTTGATCGTTCTGTTTGGCGCGCAGGTAGCCTATGCGTTTCAAAACCGCAAGGTGTACCTGCAGGAACGCCGCGCCGAGGGTGTGAGCCAGCGCGGCCGCGAGTTCGTGGCATTGCGGGTCTCGGTCTATTTAGCGCAACGATTCCAGATCGAATGCAAGCCGCCCACGATCCTGGAGATTTCCGATGACCTGGGAATCCCGAGCCGGCTGGTGGGACGGGTGTTGCAGCCGCTGGTGGAAGCGCGCCTGGTGTTTGAGGTGGCGGGCGATGATGCCACCTATGTGCCTGGCCGCGCTTTGGAGAACATAACCTGCCACGATATTTTGCAGGCCCTTCGAGTGGGTAAAATCACCGTTAATGAACTGGAGACCCAGGAAGAGCCGGCGCGCGAAGTCGTGCGGGACGCTTTCCAGCGGATTCAGAATGCCGAACGCGAAGCGGCCTCCGTCACTCTCAAAGAGCTTGTGGACCAATTGTCCGACCGCCCGGTGGAACTGAAGAAGGCGTGCCCATAACCTTTGCCTTTAAAACTGAATCAACCCAACCGGTCCGGCAAACCTGCGAAATGGAGTGACTATGATCATCGGCGTTCCAAGGGAAATTAAAGAACAGGAATATCGCGTCGCATTGCCGCCATCTGCCGCCTACCAGCTCATCAAGCGCGGCCATCGCGTTCTGGTCGAAGCCGGCGCCGGAGAAGGAGCCGGTTATCCGGATGCCGATTACGCGCAGGCTGGCGCCGAGTCGGTTCCCGATCACAAAGAGATCTTCGAGCAGGCAGAACTGATTGTGAAGGTGAAGGAACCGCAGGCCGCGGAATACTCCCTTCTGCGCCCGGGCCAGATCCTTTTCACCTATTTGCATTTGGCAGCGAACCGGAAGTTAACCGAGGCCCTGCTCAAGTCCGGAGTCACGGCGCTGGCCTACGAAACGATCGAAGTGAACGGTCGTCTGCCGTTGCTCGAGCCGATGAGTGAAATTGCCGGCCGCATGTCCGTGTTGGTTGGCGCTTATTTCCTGGCCAAACATTATGGCGGCAGCGGTGTCCTGCTCGGCGGCGTTCCCGGCGTGTTGCCGGGCCGGATCGTGGTCATTGGCGGAGGAGTCGCCGGCATCAATGCCGCCCGGATGGCCACCGGTGTGGGAGCCGACGTGACCATCCTTGAAGTGGACCTCGAACGGATGCGTTTTCTCGACATCACGCTCCATACCGCGCACACGCTCTATTCCAACGAAGCGCATCTCATGGAGTTGCTTCCCTCGGTTCATCTCCTCATCGGCGCGGTCCTGGTTCCCGGCGCGCGCGCGCCCAAGCTGATTCGGCGCGACATGTTGAAGCGGATGCGGCCCGGAAGCGTGCTGGTGGACATTGCCATTGACCAGGGCGGTTGCGCGGAGACGTCCCGACCGACGACGCACCATGATCCCGTCTTTGTCGAGGAGGAGGTGACCCACTATTGCGTGGCGAACATGCCCGCAGCCTACTCTCACACAGCTACCCAGGCTTTGACCAATGGCACTCATCGCTACATCGAACTTCTGGCCGATTACGGCCTGGAAGAGGCGTGTCATCGGCAACCGGCGCTCAGAAGCGGAATCAATGTCATGAACGGCAAAGTGACCTGCCAGGCCGTTGCCGAAGCGCATGGCCTGGCCTATGAGCCGCCGCCTGGAATACAGACGGAACATCGGCCGGGCGAACGAGCGGATCGAACCGGCCGGCAACGATTATAACCACTGGCTTCATGGACGGCGAACTGGCCTGGATCGACTACGCCATTGTGCTGGTTTATTTGGCGGGAACGATTGGGCTCGGTCTGTTCATCGGAAGGCGAATCAGCACCGGCAAAGAGTTCTTTCTGGCTGGCCGAAAGTTGCCATGGTGGGCCATTGGCATGTCGCTCGTGGCAACCGACATCGGAGGGACCGATATCATTGGGGTCGGCGGCGCAGCTTATGTCCATGGCCTGGCAGTGGGAAACTTCGAATGGATCGGTTGTGTGCCTGCCATGATCGTAGCGGCGTTTGTCTTCATTCCCCTCTTTTGGCGGTCCGGAGTTTATACGATTCCGGAATTTCTGGAGAGGCGCTTTGGACCCGGGGTGAGATCGGCTGTGGCGCTTTGCTGGCTGGCCTTCATGGCGTGCAACATCGGCATCATGTTGTTCGCTTCGGCGCGGATGATGAATGTCCTCTTTGGTTGGGACCCGGCGGCCTGCATCCTGGCCACGGCAGCGTTGGTGGGCATTTACACTTGGGCCGGTGGCCTTGCAGCCGTCGTTTACACAGACGTGATTCAGTGCGCCGTGATGATTGGCGGATGCTTGCTGGTACTGATTATCGGGTTGATTGATCTGGGCGGTCTGGGCCCGCTTCTGGAACAGGTGCGCGCGGTGGAAAGCGCCAATCAGGCGGGGGCGTCCGCAGAATCGGCGCTGGTCGAGCACACACGCCTGGTCCTGCCCGTTGACACTCGTACGCCATTCCCCTGGACCGGCATCTTCTTCGGCCTGGCGTTAGTCCTGGGGCCGGCTTACTGGATCGGAAATCAAGCCATCGTGCAACGCTCCTTGGGCGCTCGAACCGAATTCGAAGCGAAAGCCGCTTACATCTGGGGGGCACTGCTCAAGAACCTCGTTCCTTTCATCATTGCCGTCCCGGGATTGATCGCGCTGGCCAAGTTTCCCGAACTCGAACATGGCGATGAGGCCTTTCCGACTTTGGTCTCGCGCCTTCTGCCTGCCGGATTGCGCGGACTGTTTCTGGCCGCGTTTATCGCCGCGCTGATGTCGAGCGTTGATTCTTACCTGAACTCCGCCGCGACCATTGTCACCCATGACCTTTACAAGCGGTTCTGGCAGCCTCACGCTGGCGAGGAACATTTATTGCGCGTCGGCCGCCTCGTGACGGGCGTTCTAGTGATCTGGGGGATCTTTTTCGCGTTTCTCGTCTCGCGCATGGAGAACCGCGGCATTTATGCAATTTTCCAGACCCTGATGGCGTTTTTCCAAGGCCCGGCGTTCGCGGTCCTCCTCAGCGGACTGTTCTGGCGGAGGGCGACCTCCGCCGGTGCACTGGCTGGGTTCGCTGGCGGCGTCATTTGTTCGGTCACCCTGTTTGCCCTGAATCAACCCGCAGTCTATTCGCGCCTGGGCGGCGCGCCATTATTCAAGATTGAGGAACCCTTCCTTTATTTTTCTGTGTGGGCATTCCTAACCGCGCTCGCGCTTGTGATTACGGTAAGTCTTATGACTCGGCCGGAGCCTGAAGAAAAAATCCGCGGGCTGATCTATGAGCGGAGAGGATCGAATTCATGAGCCCGCTGCGTTCCGTCGGAGATTTCATTCGGGAACTGTTTCTCGCAGTCCCCCTGGAGGTGGCACGGCTCCTATTCGTGTTGCTGCCGGCTCTGCTTTTGATCTGGGTATTCTGTCTGCCACGAACCGAAACGACGGCCGCCGCTACATCCAGGCACTCCTGCCGGAACTTGAAGATTTGGGCGATTTTGGCGCTTGCGCTCCAAGTGGTTATCTACGCGTTTTTGGGTTAGAGAGGCGTCGGGATTCGAGTCTTTCCTCCGTTAAGCGGACTATGGCGCCCGCCGATAGTTAGACCCATCAGCATTCCTCGGCAAATTGCCTCCGGCCTGCGCTCTGTTTCAGGCAGCAGGCCGGAGCAGTTTGCTTTTGCGCGCAGGGATCTGATCGGCAAATCCAAAGACAGAAGCAATTGTGCAATCGCGACCGTCAGCTAACAAAGAACAGGCGCAGGTCCAAACCCGAGCGCTGCTGTTTTTCGGCTGCGCACTTCTGTTCTCGAGCTTGATTCTTTGGGCGCAGGACTTCCGGATCGACAGCTACCAGATCGACAGTGAGGGCCGGCTTTGGCTTCGGCATCCCGCTGATACCAATTCCTACTACATCCTCTATCGAGCGGAAACAGCCTCCGCCCCGCAGCGCCCGATTGCCTTGGCGCTCGGACATGACGGGCCGGGTTATTTGTCCGACCCTGCTCCAGCCCATACGAACAGCACTGCCTTTTACCGCGTCCGCTGCGTCCCTTTGGACGCGCCGATTGATTGCGACCTGGACGGCATAGACGACGTTTATGAACTGAGGCATTCGGGCTTCTTGAATCCCATCGATCCTTCAGATGCGGATCAGGACTCCGACGGGGACGGCATTTCAAACTTCGCGGAATATTTGCGCGGCACAGACCCGGGCGCACCGACGGCAATTTTCACCAATGACGTCCGGATGGATTACGTCTGCGCCTATTACAATGGCTATGAAGTCATCGTTGATGGCGCGACCTTGACTGCGAATTGTGAACTGCGCCTGCGGAGCTTGACTCTCCGAAATGGCGGTGTTCTCGCGCACTTGTCTGACTTCTATCGTCTTCGTCTCACCGTTACAAACGACCTCCGCGTCGATGCCACCAGCCGCATCGATGTGACCGGCCGCGGCATCGGTCCGGGGAGCGGTGCGGGCATGGCTGGCGGGCGCCATTGCTGCACAGGCGGCGGCGGACATGGTGGGGCCGGCGGCTACGGACAGCTTACTTACGGCGGCGCGACCTACGGCTCCATAACGGAGCCGATGGACCTCGGCAGCGGTGGCGGGTACGTGGCCGGCTCCACGAGTTATGGCGGCGGCGCGGTCCGGCTCGATGTGCACGGAAGGTTTCAATTGGATGGCGAATTGTTGGCAGAAGGCCAACCCGGCTCCGGCGACAACGGCGGAGCGGGTTCAGGAGGCAGCATTTTCGTCAGTGCCGGCGTTCTGGCAGGAGCCGGCCGCATCAGCGCCAACGGCGGAAGCGCTTCGACCGGTTCGCTGGGGGGAGGTGGCGGCGGTGGTCGCGTCGCCCTCTACTTCGGAACCAATGCTTTCGAGGGCGGCATTTCGGCCCGTGGCGGAACGGGATATTTGGCTGGCGGTGCGGGAACGATTTTCACCAGGAGGCAAACGGAATCGTTGGGAACCCTCTTGATCGATAATGGCCATTTGAGCGGCGCCACAACCGAAATGTCGAGATCGAACAACGTTCCCGGCGCCTTGATCATTCAAGGAGGCGCAATCGTCGGACCGCGCCCTGGTGAAACGCATTTCCACCTGGTGGTGATGGGCGATGCATCGATTGAACATGACGGCGCAATGTCAGCGGACGGCCGAGGAATCGGCGCAGGCAGCGGCGGCGGCACAGCGCGCGGGGATTTTTGTTGCACTGGTGGAGCCGGATATGGAGGAGCGGGCGGGTCCGGTACGAATACCGCGGGTGGGGCGGCCTATGGCTCGATCACTGAGCCAATGGATTTAGGAAGCGGCGGCGGTTACGCCGGGGGAACCGAGAGTTACGGCGGCGGGGCAATCCGCCTGAGCGTAACTGGAACGCTGCGCGTAGAAGGACGCTTGACTGCGAATGGTTGGGCTGGGTCAGGAATCCACGGCGGAGCCGGGTCAGGCGGGAGTTTATATCTGAGCGCAGACCGGATTGCCGGGCGTGGACAGATCAGCGCCAACGGCGGAAGCAATCCTGCCGGTTCACTCGGGGGTGGCGGAGGCGGTGGGCGCATTGCGATCTACTTCGGAACGGACGAGTTCGCAGGTGTTTTGACGGCTTGCGGCGGGGACGGGGCGGTGGCGGGCGGCGCCGGAACAGTCCTCGTCAAAGGTGCTGCTCAAACGCACGGGAGATTGATTGTGAGCAACTGCGGGCGTCGTGGAGCCACCACTGAATTCAGCCGGCAGAACATCGTTCCAGGAGACCTCATTGTGCGGGAGGGCGGCATAGTAGGCCCTCCCGCCGGCGAAGGGGATTTTCACCTCATTGTCCTGCACGACGCCTTTGTGGAAGCCGACGGCGCCCTTTCCGCCGATGGACGTGGAATCGGGCCGGGCAGCGGTGGCGGGATGGCGGGCGGAAGTCACTGCTGTACCGGCGGCGGTGGTCACGGCGGAGCCGGCGGGCTCGGAACGAACAGTTACGCCGGCGGAACCTACGGTTGGTTTGCGGAACCGATGGAATTGGGGAGTGGCGGCGGCTATGTGCCGGGCTCGACCGGTATCGGTGGAGGTGCCATGCGGGTTACGGTCAACGGTTCCTTGCGCGTAGATGGACGAATCAGTGCCGATGGCTTTCCCGGATCCGGTGCGCATGGAGGAGCAGGTTCTGGAGGAAGTCTTTATCTTACGGCCAATGTTCTGGCGGGCACCGGCGCGATTAGCGCCAATGGCGGCTCGAATCCCGGTGGATGGTTGGGCGGCAGCGGAGGTGGCGGACGCGTCGCTATTCACATCACCACAAACGACTTTGCCGGCGAGATCATGGCTCAGGGCGGGGAAGGTTCTCAAATCGGTGGTGCAGGCACCGTTTGGCTTAAAGTCGCTGAAACAGGCACTCTCGTTCTCGATAATGGCGGCCAGGTTGGCGCGGTCACTGAAATGAGCCGGCTGAACGTGGTGCCCGGCAACCTGCGCGTCCGAGGGAGGGCGATTCTCGGCCACCGGGCAGGCGAAGGCAACTTTCACGTTGTGATTGAGGGCAACGCCGTCATCGAGCCGAACGGTGCGATTGCAGTCGATGGGCGCGGGATTGGACCGGGCAGCGGCGGCGGCATGGCAGGAGGCGCGCATTGTTGCACCGGAGGCGGCGGGCACGGGGGTTTTGGCGGCGCGGGAGAGTATTCCAACGGCGGCACAACCTATGGTTGGCTGACCCAGCCTACAGATTTGGGAAGCGGCGGCGGTTATGTTCCAGAATCAAAAAGCTTCGGTGGCGGGGCAGTTCGCCTCACTGTAAGCGGACAATTGCGGGTTGACGGACGCCTGAGCGCAGATGGAGACGCTGGCTCAGGACCGAATGGCGGGGCGGGTTCAGGCGGCAGCATTTATGTGGTGGCGCAGTCTCTCTCTGGCGCTGGCATTATCAGCGCGAATGGCGGTTCCAATCCCGACGGCTGGTTGGGAGGAGGAGGAGGAGGAGGACGCATCGCAATCCTCTCGACGCTACAATCAGTATTCGGTCGCATCGAAGCCACCGGCGGTGCTGGCTGGCAAAACGGCAGGCCCGGAACCATTTATCTGGAACAGGTGACCAGTCCGGAACCATAGCAAGAGCCTGTTGCAACCGTTTCCCCCTTCGACACCTTTCAGTGCTTTATCCTGGCCATGATTGCGGAGTTTCCTTCGCCAGGCGGTAACACTCCTCGACCAGTCGCACTGTCTTGAGATAATCTCGCCCGTCACTTTCGCTGGGCTTTCCCTCGCGCAGACAAATCAACAGATGCTCCTGGGTCGCGCGCACGCTGTCGCCTTTGTAACCGGTGTCCGGCGGGATGAACGGCAGCCTCTCCTCCTCTGCCCCAACGCGAGTCAGATGGATCGGTCCCTCAGGCGCCACCCGGAGCCCTCCTTCCATCCCTTCGATCAAACATGTGCCCATGGCGGGGGGAGAAGGCGCTGGTCCGGTATGACGGTTTCCATCGATCAAGCCCAGCGCTCCGCTGGCAAAGCGGGTCACGATCAACGCCTGATCCTCTCCCGCAATGCACGAATTGAGGCGCGCGGTCCGGCAATGGCGAACTTCCATTTCACCTCCCAGGAAACGGAAGGTGTCGAGGAGATGAACAAGAGTCTCGTAAATGAGCAGCCGAGGCATTTGCCGGAAATAGGGCTGAGCCATGTACGGCTCCGGACCACGTCCATCGCCCGTTCGCCAGAAAAAACTGTATTCAAACGGCTCGCCGATCGCACCGCCCTCGATGATAGCTTTCGCCTCGCGATACCAGGGCTGCCATCGCCAGTTCTCATGAATGCAGAGCCGGACACCGGCCTTCTCACAGACATCGCACATGGCAATGCATTCGTCCCAGGTCGGAGCCATGGGCTTCTGGCAAATGATGTGAGCGCCGGAGTTGCTTGCCCGCGCAACAAGTTCGAGATGAGATTCCGGTCGCGTAGCAATATCAACGAAATCCGGCCGCTCCTCTTTCAGCATCTCGTCCACCGATTCGTAAGCGCGAGCAAAACCGTACTTATCGGAGAATGTCCGCGCTTTCCCCGGAACGGGATCAGCCACCGCCACGATCCTTGCCCCGGAAATGCGCGTCCACCCTTCCGCTTGAAATTGAGCGAAGTAACCGGCGCCGATGATCGCGCCTTTCAGCGGTGCATTTGAACTCACGCCAGCGTCAAGAACTTCAGTTGCCGCACGATTTGCTCGTCCCTCTCCTCAATCAGTTTCCGGGCGTCGCGTTTCGACCAATCATAGAACCCGCGCCCGGTCTTCAATCCCAGGTCTCCCGACGCCACTTTGTCCGACAAACATCGCGAGGGCTCCCGGTTCACCGCCAGCTCCGGCAGCAGGTAACTCTGAACGCGCTCCGCCGCGTCCAACCCTATTAAGTCCATATTTTCCATGGGCCCCAACGCCGGCAAGCGCAAGGCAAAGGTCAATTTCACCACCTGATCGATCTCTTGCGCCGAACAGATTCCGGCGTCCACCAGAGCCAAGGCTTCCCGCCACATCGCATGCATGAGCCGGTTTCCAATGAAGCCCGGAACATCTTTGCACCGCACCGGCACCTTGCCGATCTCCCTCATCAGCGTGCAGGCGCGCTCCAGCGCCTCTAAAGGCGTCCGCGCTCCCTGGACCATCTCAACCACCGGAATCAGGTGGGGCGGGTTCCAAAAATGCGCTCCCACCAACACTCTCTCGAGACCGCTGCCCCGGCCCATTTCAGTAATGCTCAAACCGCTCGTAGCCGTCATCACCAGGGCCGTTCGTTCGCGGCAGGCCGTCAACTGCCGCAAGAGCGCCACCTTTTCCTCCATGACCTCGATGATGCATTCCAGAATCGCTTCGGCCCCGGCATCGATCCGGCGTAAATCCGGCTCCAGCCTGACGCTTCCACCAGCGTTTGGCGCCGGACCAATATGGCGGTCCGTCCACTCTTCGATCTGCGCCAGCCTCGCTTCCACCATTCGCAGTTTTTCTTCGTCCCGCGCCCACAGGAGGACGCAATGTCCGGCGCGTTTGAAGGCCACTGCTGCCGCAGCCCCCATTTGGCCAATGCCGAGAATGCCGATTGCGCTCATGGTCGAATCACTGTTTCGTCTCCAACGGCCGCTGTGGCTGCACCATGAGCCAGAGCAGAATCGCGAGCCCGTTCAAGGCAGCCGCCACATAAAAGAACATCGTCGGTCTGCCCGTCCAGACGAGCAGGTAGGGAAAGGCCAGCGATGTCACGAACGAACCGATATTTCCAGCCATGTTCATCGTGCCGGAAACCGCCCCGGAATGTTTCCGTCCAATGTCCGTGCAGAACGCCCACGACGGCGCCAGCGTCATGTCCGCACCAAAGATTGCGATCGAAAACCAAAAGACTGCTCCCGCCGCAGTTTCCATGCGCAGGCTTATGAGCACCCCGAGGGCCGCCAGCGCAAAACCGACCCTGGCCGGAACCTGCCGCGACAACTTCCAGTGCCCGGCGCGGTAAATGGAATCGACGATGACGCCGGCTGTCACATTGCCCAACGCGCCTGCCACAAATGGCGCCGAGGAATACCATCCTGCTTCGAGCGTTCCCAGTTCGTAGGTTTTCTTCAAGTAGGGAAACAGCCAGCTCAAGCAAAAGAAAAAGGTGAAGTTGCTGCAAAAGTACTGGATCATCGCCAGCCACATGTTCCCTGAGCGCAGCAGGTTCAGGAATGGCAGCGTTAATCCGCCGGCCGGTGCCTGCTGGCGCTGGGCCAGGATATAGTCGCGCTCCTGCTGCGTGATTCGCGGATGAAATGCCGGATCGTCCCGGAACCACCAAACCCAGGCCAGCGCCCAGAAAAAACCCACCACCATCAGGACGACAAAACTCTGCTTCCAGCCGATCCATCCAATCATTCCTGCCACCGCTGGCATGGCAAAGGCCGCTCCCAATCTCCCGCCCGCAAAATTGATTCCTGTCGCCAGGCCGCGTTCCTTCATCGGCATCCAGGCAAAAATCGAGCGCGCCATCCCGGGAAATGCTCCCGCTTCTCCCGCACCGAAAAGAAATCGAATGACCAACATCGACCCGAAGTTCCACGCCATCGCGGTTAGTCCCGTGAAAAGCGACCAGAGCGCCACAATGCCGGCCAGGATTCGCCGCGGGCCGAACCGATCGGACAACGCGCCGGTCGGCGTCTGCAAGAGCGCGTAACCCAACGCAAAAGCAGAGAGGATCCAGCCGAACTGTTCGTCGCTCAAACCGAGGTCGCGCGAGATTGGCTCTTTCGCGGTCGAGATGCACACGCGGTCCACATAAAGCAGCACCGCCAGCAGGAAGGTGCCAAAGACCAGAAGAAAACGCTTCGGAATCATCTGCGCAACTTTCGATAGACCTCCCGGAGCGTCTCTGGACCGCCGACGTTGCCCGGAAACACCACGTAATTCATGCCAGGAAACCGGCTCTCCGTTCCCAATTGCCAGACGGGAATGCCGGGAAGAATCTGGCCGCGCACCATGGCGCGTTTGACGTTCAAACCCTTTGTCGCCAGGTCGCTCGAGGTGATGCCTCCCTTGGCGACAAAAAACTCTGGTTGAACGGAAAGTCGTCGCACGATCTCGACCAATGCGTTCGAAACTCGCTGCCCTATTTGCAGCGCTTCAGACGCGCCGGCGCCAGCCACCAGATGGCGGCTCGTGAACATCACCACGTCCCGTCCTTCGCCCAGCGCTTGATTCACCCTCCGTGCGATCTCGGAGAGCTCGTTCTCGCGAGCAGAAGTCTTCAGCAACTGCATGACGGGTATCTCAATCTGTGTCAGCACCCCGCCCGCTGAATGAAAGAGCCGATCCAACTGCTCGGTGGTTCTTGGAACATAAGAACCGACGACCACCAGACCGCCCTCGCGCCGGTTCCCGCGCAATATCTCTGCCGGTAACGGAGGTTGGGGAGTCAACCCCATCCGTGTGGCTGCGAATGAAGCTGCCGTCCGGTAAATGATTTGGCGGCCGCGCCTTTCGGCCTCCAGCGCACCGAAGACGAGCACTTCCAGGTCGCTCTGGCTGGCGGCATTCCCGATCCAGACCCTGGTAACCCCGCTCGCAAGCTGGTCAGCTATGGCCGCCGGTCCCTTGCACCGAATGTCACTGATCGAGATGCTGCCGATTTCGTCCGCACGGAGGCGTCCACCCGACTTCTCTTCGACCCAATTGCGCAGATTGGAAGCGCTGTAGCTAAACACCGGATCGCGAGCAAAAGGCGTCTCAGCCGCCGGTATGAGACGATCTCCTTCGGCCAGATAATGCACATCCTCAATCGTGTAACGCCCACCCGCTTCAAAAAAAGGACAAATAAGAAATATGGTCCCAGTTCGATCGCCCGTGCCCGTCCCATGAAGGGCCCAATCGAGCGCCTCGACTTCATCGGGAAAATGCCCCCGCAATGTCGAGTCGCTGCGGCTGATGACAATGAACCCGGACCCGGCCCGCGCGCCCACGTCGCGGAGGCGCTTTCCAATCTCCTCGTTAATGGCGCACGCCTGCTCGCACGAAACCGATCGCGAATTCGTCAACACGTAGAAGCCGGGCGCTTCCCCGCGCAGTTCTTTCTCGAGCCCTTCCTCGGTCCACTCCGTCAAAACGATGATATCATGCACGCTCTGTGTGCCAGTCGGATCGTCGTCCAGCACCACGACTTTCGTGGGCGACTGCCGGAGGCGGGCCCGGATTCCGGGGAAAACATCTTCCGGCCATTCAGGCGGCAAGCCAGCCAATGTCTCTTTCAGGGAAAGCATCACATCGCCAGTGGAGCTTCGCCTTCGATGGCGAAAGCGCGGCAGGGGCAACCGTCTCCGCCTTCAATCTTCAAGGGCAAAGCGGCAAAGAAAACTTTGCTTCCCGCCAGTTGATCGAGGTTTGCCAGCCCCTCCACAATCGTGACGCCGCCTCCGAGCAGGATCTTGTGAATGAGTGTCAGTTCCTCTTTGTAGTTCACATCTGCAACTGAAGGCGGTTCGACGCCGAGAATCTTTACTTGCCGCTGCACGCACCAGCGCGCCAGGTCCTCCGCCACGCGCGGAAGCTGGTCGCGATAAGTTCGCGGCTCATCGGCCTTTTGACTCCAGCCGGTGCGCAGCAGAATAGATTCGCCCGCCTGGAGCTTTGCTGCCGCGTCGCCCAATTGCTCCACGCCGATCAACGCCTTGGGCTTGATCCCATCCAGATTCACGATCCACGCCATGCCCATGCAGCGTTCGAGCGGGGTTTGGTCGATTGTGCCGGGCCCCGCCGCAAAGTGGGTCTGCGCATCCATGTGCGT
>CAZCUL010000123.1:0-4141 GCA_964501475.1 uncultured Verrucomicrobiota bacterium
CGGAATCACCGGCCCGGCCAAAGAAAAAAGGAGCGCAGCTTACCCAACTCGCGGGGGTTGGGGGCGAAATGTTTCCGCGAGTAGAATCTGCCACGCCCCAAAAAGCGTTGAGATCGATAGCCCCGATCACATCTGGCGAACAGAGAGGTCCGCCGCAGGCTCGAATGAACATGCGACATGCACTCGGAACGCAGGTTATCCTAAGCAAATGCCATGCTCAACGGGGGTCAGATTGAAGCCCGCGCGGAAACTCGTTTGTAATCAAAAGAATACGTCTTGTGAAAATAACAAGGCCCATCAAGGGACTGGGGTTTTCAGGCCTGGGACGTTAAGCTATCCGACGAATCGCCGGTCCATTTTACAACCTTCCCCCCGACCCGCATGGGCTGCCGGTTTCGACCCACTCTGCCGAGCTACGGATTCTTGCCCAGGACGCGCTGATCGCCCTGGCGGACAGTGACACCTTCCCGATCCAGACGCTCAAGCAACGGCATCATAATGCGGCGGGTGGTTCCGAGCATTTGCCGGAGGTCGCTTACCGTGGCCGACCCTTTCCGTTGCAGAAAACCGGTGATCTCCCGCTTCATCTTCGCAAAGCTTTCGTTCAAAAGCACGATCTCTTCGCTCAACTCGATGACTTCCCCGGTGTCGCGCAGGAACCGCAACGCCTGTTGGCTGGCGGCGTCCGGGGCCAATTCCTTGCGGGAGGGAGGTTCCAGAGGTTTGGCGGCCAGAGCCGAGCGCACCCGTGCGCCCGCGGCTTCGAGGTGCGGCGGCAAACCCGGGCGATGACTGTTTCTTTTGATCACCACCCCGCTTTGGCGAAACCCTTGCGCCGAAAGCGCGTGGACCAATTCATCGAAAACTTCGGGTACGATGAGACACCCTTGCAGCGCAGCACGCAGTTGACTGACAGGCAAACCGAGTTGCTCGGGATGTCTTCGGTGATGGTCGTCAATTGCCAAAACGGCTTGTTCGAGCAAGGAGTTCCACCATGGGGCGTCAGCAACCAGCTCCCCGGGCGCAACGAGCTTTCCCGCACTGACCAGTTCCGAAACCGCATTCATGATTTCATCCATCCCAAAAACCGATTTGCACAACAAACCGCTTTTCCGCACTGCCCCATCGCGCGCAAGCTGCGTCCGGACCCAGATTCGAACATCGTGCGGCCCCTTGATCCGCTCCTCCAGCAGGCGGCGCTGCGAAGCCCCTCGAAAGCTCCTCGGAGGAGGTTCCGGGTCGAGGACAATGCCGCCTCCCAGCGTCTGTTGTTCCGCCCAATCACGAATGATGAACCGGTCGCCGCCCAAAGCAAAGAGGGGCGCCTCAAAACGCAACTGAGCCAGCGCCTGCTCTCCAGGTCCGAGCTCTTCCCGGTCCGGAAACGAGACGCGCGCGGGATGGTTTCCGCTCCCGTGATGAACCCGCACCAGCCCGCCATTTTTCAAAGGCCGCCCGCCGCCGCCCTTCGAGTCGCTTAACCGCCCAGACCGCTCGATCAGGACGTGAAGCGTCGTTCCCGCGGCGCCCAGTTCCACAATGGTGATGACATCTCCCCGCCGCACGGCCTTCGCGCCCGCGGCGGATGAAGCTTTTCCGCCCACCTCCACGTCCGCAAGATTCAGCGCTGTGCGGGTGCCGGGTCCGCAGGAGGGCACGTCGGCATTATGACTCTGCAGACCGCGAACGCGGGTGGCGATGCCGGACGGTTGAATGACGACATCCTGGCCCTGATTGAGCCGGCCTCCGGAAAGCGTCCCTGTCGCTACGGTCCCGATGCCTCGTAAAGTGAAAACGCGATCCACCGCCAGGCGCGGCTTTCCCATGTCCCGCGGCGGGGGTGTCCGGGAAAGCACCTCAGTCAAGGCGCCTTTGAGCGCCTCCACGCCGGCATTCTCGACTGTCGAGGTGGAGACGACGGGCGCATGGGCCAATGGCGTGTGACTGAGTTTCTGCCGGATGGCGGCCTTCAGCTCCTGCTCCCTGTCCCGGGCCAAATCGATTTTGGTGAGCGCCACCACAGCCCGCGTCACTCCCAGGTAATTCAATATCTGCAGGTGCTCTTCCGTCTGCGGCATCCATCCGTCGTCGGCGGCCACGACCATTAAGGCCAGATCGATGGAGCCGACCCCTGCCACCATGTTTTTTACGAAATCCTCATGGCCGGGCACATCGACTATGCCTATGGAAAACCAGATTGAATCGGACGGCGCGGGCAATTCGAAATGCGCAAATCCGAGGTCGATGGTAATGCCGCGCAGCTTCTCCTCCGGCAACCGGTCCGGGTCGGTGCCGGTGAGCGCTTTGACCAGCGCGCTTTTGCCGTGATCCACATGGCCGGCGGTGGCCATGATAAAATGCTGTTTAAGCACGGTTTGAAATTAAGCGGAGCGCGCATCGCGTAAAAGCGCAATGTTCCCGGGAATGGGCGCTTTTGGGCGCTCTGCTTGACAGAGGCGAACCCGCTACCCACAGTTTGGTTGCCCAACCATGAGCCATCAGGAAACTTACCGTCACAACGAGGCCTACGCCGATTTCCTGACGGGTTGGGACCCGGCATTCTACGGCAAATACGCCGACACGTTGAAGCCTGCGCGGCCCGGGGCGCGGGTGCTCGACGTCGGCTGCGGGGTGGGACAGGTGGTCCAGCGCCTGATGGATGGGGGATACGATGCGTATGGTGTCGATGTTTCCGAACCGAACATCGAACGCGCCCGGAAAGTCTCGCCCCATTGCCGGCTTTACGACGGTCGAAAGCTGCCTTTTCCGGACCGGCATTTTGCTTCGGCAGGCGCTTTGAATGTGCTCGAGCATGTCGATGCGCCCGAGGATTTCATTCGCGACCTGGTGCGCGTTGTGGAAATCGGCGGCCAGGTCGTGCTTTCCAGCCCCAACTTTTTTCGGGTCATCGGCTTTCGCGATTACCATCCGAAAATGCGCGGCCTGGCGAACAAATGGAAGAATTGGCGGCGCCTTTCGTCAAAGCGGCGCCTGATGCGCGAAGAGCCCGAGTCCGTCCGGTTCGACCGCATGGAGCCGGTCGTCAAGGAGCCTTTCACCCCCGACGACGATGCCATCGTGGCTACGAACCCGGTCGAGATGAAATTTTTCCTGGAAAAGGCGGGGTGCAGAATCGAGCGCGTTGAATGCACGGACCGGTATGTTGCCAGGCCAGTCGATCTTCTGCTGAATCTGACGCCGGCGCGCTACCTGATGTTTAATGCGTTCCTGGTGGCTCGCCGGGAACAGTGATTGAATGAGTGGACTCTGGTGCGGATCAAGCCCCGGCGATCCTTCCCCCAGGGCGGAAAGACGTGGGTCCTTTCCTTTAAAATTCCCGGCGTTTCAATTGTTCTGCGAATCGCGGCTCAGGCCGAAAAACTTAGTGCCGTCTTCGAGCGGCACTTCGCAGCGGTACTGTCCATTGGTGCGGGTGAGCGGATGATTCACGTCCGACCACGTGGCGCCGTTTCCAAGCCCCGTGTTGTAAACAAGTTTCCATCCGGGCAAAGCATCGGCCCAGGCAAGGATGATCGACGTTTCTGTCATTTCCCAGGTCAAGACCGGGCGGATGTTTTCAGCCGAACCCAAACCTTCCAGCGCCAGATCGAAGCCCAGATCATTGCTAAAAGGCGACTGCTGGTGGACCTCGACTGCAACCAGGTTTGGTCCTTCGACCAATTCGGCGGCCGGGAGCGTGGTCTCGAAAAACTTGTGTTCGTCAGCATCAAAAACGGCATTGGGCGCCGTCGTCTCGTGGTTGACCGGGCCTTGGGGCATGTTGCTGCGATACATTTCCACGCCGTTCAGATAGACAATCGCGCCGTCGTCGCGCTGAAGCCGGAAAATGAGGTTGGTGACAGCGTCGGCCTGGGTGGCATTGAACCAACGGCGGAAATAGGTCGTGATGTGTTTGTTCCCCACCTCGGAACCATAGTTAATCGTGGTGGTTTCACCGTCGCCCCCATAGCCGAACCGCGCCGGCCCCGAAGCCCAGGCAGTATCGTCGTAATCCGTCAACCGCCACGCCGTGCCCTGGTCCGACCCGTCATCCAGGTATTTCCACTCTCCGTTCGGCGCGACAAAAGTGGGATGGTATGCCGCCCATTCAACGCTGATGTTCACCGGCGCGGAAGTAACA
>CAZCUL010000124.1:0-18590 GCA_964501475.1 uncultured Verrucomicrobiota bacterium
GGAAAGGGTTGGCAAAGAAGCAGCACCCCAGCGGGGTGCCAGACGGTGCACCAAAAGCGGGTGCCAGAGTTTTCTCTCCGACATGAGGTTGCGTCGCCGCAGTGCCTATTTCCTCCGCAGGCTTTGCCGGAAGCTCTCTGGTACCCCATTGGGGTGCTTACTCGTTTCCCCACAGACCGGAGGTCTCCGCGTTGCTTCGACCTCCGGCTACCCTCTGGCAACCCTTCGGGTTGGTGCGAAGCGAAACTTCGCACCACGCGGGCCTCTGGCCCGCAGCAGCGCTCTGGCCGCAACAAGGTCTTTGGGAGAACCAGCGCGTTGGTTGCTTTCAAGCCGCTGCGGCTCACAAGAGCCGCGGTCCGACCGAACCGCCGGGTTCATGTTCACAATGTGCATTCCGAGATCGTCGAAACTTTCCACGCAAAACCAGCTTGCGCAGAATTTGCGCAAGTCGGCT
This sequence comes from uncultured Verrucomicrobiota bacterium, assembly GCA_964501475.1. Classification (GTDB taxonomy): domain Bacteria; phylum Verrucomicrobiota; class Verrucomicrobiia; order Limisphaerales; family CAZCUL01; genus CAZCUL01. The sequence continues at coordinate 458 of CAZCUL010000124.1, forward strand.
GAACGTTCTGCGCAGGTTTTGCACGGTTGGAAAGCAAGGTCGTGGGGCTTTCCAGCGCGCAACGAATTCCGGCGCATCCAGACCGCTCTCAGTCTTCGCTCCGAAATTCAAGGAAAGTAACGATTCTGTCTGCTCCGCGCCCAGGCAGGTCGGCGGCCGCTTGCCGGTAGCCGGAAACCACTGGAACGACGGCTGCTAATGGGCGCTCATACCGAACAACTCGTTCTCATGCGGTCCAGCGGCGAAGCTCTTGGCAGGTGGCGCCTGGTTTCCGGAGCTTGCCGACCCTGCGGCATGATCAAATGGGAATCTTTGCAAATCGAATGAAACGTCATCATCTCTTCTACAGGTCTCTTGGGCGGATCACTGCAATCGGTGTCGTGTTGACGCTTTTTGGCTCGCTGTTCGGCGCAGCCAGGGGGGCCTTGGCAGCATCCGCGCAGGAGAACTGGCCGCAGTGGCGCGGGCCGTTGCGCACCGGCGCTTTGCCGGCGGCGAATCCGCCCACGACCTGGAGCGAAACCGAGAACATCCGATGGAAGGTCAAGCTGCCGGGCAGCGGCGCATCCACTCCGATCATCTGGGAGAATCAAGTATTCATTCAGACGGCGATTGGCACCGGAAACAAGGTCGAAGGCGCCTCCGCGCCTGAGGCGGACGAAAGCCAGCGGGCAGGCCAGCCTGGACGGCGGCGGCGCGGCGGCGGGTTCGGTTCCCAAAGGCCCACTGAAATCCACCAGTTTGTCTTGCTTTGCCTGGACCGGCAGTCCGGCCAGACGCTCTGGCAGAGGGTAGCTCGCGAAGAGTTGCCGCATGAGGGGCATCATCGCGACCACGGCTTTGCGTCTTACTCCCCGGTCACGGATGGCAAGCATGTCTATGCCTATTTCGGTTCGCGTGGATTGCATTGCTTCGACATGACAGGGGAGTTGAAATGGGAAAGGAATTTCGGCCGGCTGCAAACCAAGATGGGCTTTGGGGAGGGCAGTTCCCCGGCGCTTTCCGACAACACCATCGTGGTGAATTGGGACCATGAAGGGGACGATTTCATCGTGGCACTGGACGCGAAAACCGGCCGCGAACTGTGGCGGCAGCCGCGGGATGAAGACACCACCTGGGCCACACCGCTCATTGTCGAGCACAACGGGAAAAAGCAGGTGGTGACGTCCGCCACGGGCAAGATTCGCAGTTACGATCTGCAAACCGGAGAGCCGATTTGGGAACATGCCGGACTGACCGCCAACGTCATCCCCACGCCGGTGGCCGGCGATGAACTGGTGTATGCCATGAGCGGCTTTCGGGGGAACGCGCTCTACGCCATTCGCCTGGGTGGAAGCGGAGACTTGACCGGAAGCGAATCGGTCGTTTGGAGCCATAGCAAAGGCACACCTTATGTGCCTTCACCGCTGCTCTATGATGATAAGCTCTACTTTTTCTCGGGTAACAACGGCATCCTTTCCTGCTTCGACGCCAAGTCCGGCCGGCCTCTCCTGGAGGCGGAGCGCATCGAGGGATTGGCCGGCGTGTACGCTTCCCCCGTGGGCGCCTCCGGCCGGGTTTATCTGGTGGGCCGCAACGGTGTCACGGTCGTCATCAGGCATTCGAACAAGCTGGAAGTGCTCGCCACCAATCAGCTTGACGAGGGATTCGAGGCCTCCCCGGCCCTGGCCGGAAAGGATCTGTTTCTACGTGGTCGCGAACACCTTTATTGCATCGCCGAAAAATAACATTCGAAGGCCGAAGACTTTCGCATCACTCTAATCAAACATACAACACAACCAAGACACCTCTTATGAAACGAAATATTCTGTTTAGCCTGATTGGATTAATGGCTGGCTCATTGGCGGCTGCGGATTCGAAGGACACAGTCCAGGCGGCTGCGGCCAAGCTGGCCGAATCGGCCAACTATAGTTGGAAAACAACGACTGAAGGCGCCGGGGGCGGTCGCTTCCGCGCGGGCCCAACCGAAGGCAAAACTCAAAAAGACGGGCTGACCGCTCTTTCAATAACTCGCGGCGACAACACGCGTGAGGCGGTGCTGATGGGTGAAAAGGGCGCGGTCAAAACAGAGGAGGGCTGGCAGTCGCTCTCCGAAGCGGCCGAAGGTGAGGGCCAGCGCGGCGGCTTTCTCGCCCGCACGCTACGAAACTTTAAGGCCCCAGCCGCCGAGGCCAGGGAGCTTTCTTCGAAAGCCACGGCTTTGGAAAAGTCGGGCGATGCTTATGCCGGTGAACTGACGGCAGAGGGCGTTCGTGAAATGCTGCGCTTTGGCCGACGCGATGGAGGCGGTCCGGAGGTGAGCAACGCCAAGGGTTCAGTGAAATTCTGGATCAAGGACGGCGTGCTTTCAAAATACGAATACAACGTGCAGGCCACGGTGAATTTCAACGGCACTGACCGGGAGATCAATCGCACCACGACGGTGGAGATCAAGGACGTAGGGACCACGAAGGTCGAGATACCAGCCGAGGCAAAAGCAAAGCTCTCTTGATGCACCCGGCCAGCCGGGCGTGTTTCCAACGCCCGGCTCGCTTAACAATTTGACCACCAACTGCGGCACTCCTTCCAACAACACCAACAGGCTGGCTGCCTCCTCCAGCGGCAGCGCCACGTTGCGCCTTCTTCGCCCGCACCGGGTCGATGGCCGCGTCCACCGTCTGCTCGAGCACTTTTCGATAGAGAAACACCAGCGCGTTCATGGCCTGGTTTTGTGTGGACCATGAAACTTCACGAACCGCCGGATCCAATCACAATAGGAACGTCCGTATGCAGACTGTAATGATGCAAACGCAAGACCTCCCGGACCTGATCCATCAACTTGATTTTTTCGGACATTGACAAGAGCTCCTTCGAACGCAAAAAACTAACACCCTTTGAAAGAAAGGAAGGAAAAACGTGGGGCAACCGTCACTTGAAAACCCCTATAATCACTTTCACGCACCATGGCATTTCTACGCTATTTCTTCTACGTGCTAGGAGCGGCTATTGTCAGCCGTTGTTGGAGGCGTGTTCGCGTCTTTGGTAGCACTGATTTCACCAGAGTTCGTCAAGGAATTGTTCGTTACATCCGCTGATGCATCCCTGCCGCGATACGCGGCGGCAGTCGGCATGATTTGGGGAATTTTTATCGGTGCAGGCGTGATGGGCTTTTGTCTTGGCTTAGTTACACTCGTTCAGATCGCCAAAGTATTCACGAAGAAAAAGCTCGACGATGAGACGCACGGACCCTAACCAAACGCTCCACACGAACCGTTGCCCCGCGGTTTGGATTCAGACGTGCCGGGTTCATTGGACGCTTGATCCGCTGCGAGCGCCCGTTCCCGGCGGCGGTCGGTGAGCTTCATGTTCGGCCGCTACACCCTGTGCGTGATTCAATGCGACTCACGGTTTTCAGCTTTCTGGCCGGCGCTCTGATCGCGGGCGTCGGAGTATTCTATTACATGGCCAAGGACTCTGTTGATTCCGCCATGCTCTTTGCCTTGGGTGACGGAGCGACAGCGCACACTCGCGCAATGCAAGCCTATCAGCACGAGGAGCCTTCCATCGCCATCTGGGAGCTGCGCCATCTCGCGGCATGGAATGGATAGCGAGCGCAGTCTGCAGTTTCAGCTTTTTCTGACGCACGGTCGTTTGGCGACCTTGTATGAGCGACAGGGCGATTCGGAGCAGGCACGCAAGCACGGCGAGCGGGCGATCACGCTCCATATGCAGTTTTCGCCGACAAATCAGTTTGCAACCAACATGACCTCGCTCTTGGAGTGGATTCAGCAATTTGATGTGCGAGCGAAGACGGAGCCGAAGTATGAGTGATCATTTTGGCCCAACCAGCGCGTCGAGCGAACCGGAGGCAGCCGTCTCGCTCAGTCCCGATTCGAACTCTTTCTGTATGATGGCAAGTTCAAAGCTTTCGGCTGACAAGCAGCGGGCTCGGAATCGCTGGCTTCACCTCTGAAAGCAGGCTCTCGACATGACATGCCAACAATGTAATTTTATGCCATGAGTTCTACGCTGGAACAGATTACTCGAGATGCGGTACAATTGCCCCGGCACCAACGCCTTGCTTTGGCGAGATTCTTGATAGAGCTCGATGATCCTGCCGGCGATCCCGACATAGAGGAGGCATGGGATAAGGAGATTCGGGAGCGGGTCCAAGCCGTCGAACAAGGGGAAGTAGAAGGGATACCTTACGATGAGGTTCGCGCCCGGATCGATCAGCGTTTGGCACCATGAGGATCATCCTGATTCCTCAGGCCGCCGAGGAATTCGATGACGCCACCGATTATTTTGATCAGCAGCAAGCAGGACTGGGCCACAAGTTTCGCGATGAAGTTGATCGATACATTCATTGGATTGCGGAGCATGCGGATATTCCGCGACTGCGCGCTGGAGACTATCGTCGCGTCAATCTCAAGATATTTCCTTATTACATCGCCTATCTCGCAAAGGGGGATACCATTTGGGTATTGGCTATTGCTCACGGCCACCGAAAGCCAGAATACTGGATCAGGCGAAGAACCTAGGGAGGGGCCGCCATCGGTGAGCCGATCGTTCGTCGAGATGTGACTGCCTTTGGTTCGGAGGATCGACAGGCGCGGGTACCCGGAATGCCTGAGTTTTCAAGTGCCAGCCGTCAGCGGTTGTGATTTGATTTCGGTGCAGCCGGCAAACGTCGCCGACGATAACACGTGCGGCGCACGTCCGACCGAGAAGATTGAGGATTTGGGATGATGAGCCTTGAATCGACGCACCAGCCGCTGGAGACAACGCCGGTGGACGCTTTGCGCCGCCGCTGGAGCTATGGCGGACCGGTCGGTGCCACTTCGCGGTCCACGGCACTACGTCACTGGCGATGCGAGCGGCTCCTTTCATTCTAATGCTGCTGGGCATCGGCGGTGTTCTCGCCTGGCACATGCGAAGCCTCATTTCGGAGAGTCCCTGGTTTGCGGTGCCGACATTCGCGGTCCTCGTTTTCGCTGGTGTCCTGCAGTTCATGTCGCAGCGACCCGAACCCAGTGTGAGACGTCGCGGTCAGCTTCTCGGAGTCGGTGTTGTTGCGGTCCTGACTTCTGCGGTGTTCACGGCGTTCGTCCTTGGCTTCATTCGCCAGATGCACGATGGCGCCAGGAGTTTTGACACAGTCGCGGTTTGTGCTGCACTGACAGCCGGAGCACTTGTCGGCTGGCTTTGGTTTCGATTCGCCCGACTCTTGAGACAGACATGAGTAGTCTCCCCGGTGGCCGCGGTGTCGTATCCCCTTTCACCTCGGACCGCACCAGGCCGGAAGGTGGCATGGGCGCGCACCTCCCAGTGGCACGTTGGTCATCGCAGACAGTTTTGAGCAGGGCGGCGTGGAAAATTGAGATGTGCCGGAGCGGGAATCTGGTTAAATGACGGGGTGAACGACGAGCTGCATGAATTGCGGGAGCGCCATGAGCGCTTGAGCATCCTTTACCACGTCAGCAACGTCATTCATTCCACGCTGGACCCCGAGGAGGCACTGAAGCTGATCTTGCGGGAAGCCATCCGCCTGGTGCGCGCCACGAGCGGCTCGGTTGTATTGCTGAATCCAACCACCGGTTTTCTGGAAATCCAGGCATCGGAAGGCCTGCCGTCGGGAGCGGCTGAGGTGCGGTTGCGGCCCGGCGAAGGCATCACCGGCTGGGTGGTGCGGACCGGCAAACCTGCCTGCGTGGGCGATGTCCGGAAAGACCCGCGCTACGTCATGGTCCATAAGAATGTGCGGTCCGAGCTGGCGGTGCCGTTGGAGGTGGGGGGAGAAGTGCGCGGGGTGCTCAATGTGGATTCGGATCGTCCCGCTGCGTTTGACGGCAAAGATGAGGAATTGCTTGAGGCGCTGGCGGTGCAGGCCGCAAAAGTAATCCACCACACCTGGCTCTACGAACAGTTGCGATTGAAGGCGCGGCTTTTCGAAACACTCGTCAACGTGGGACACACCATCAATTCGACGTTGAATCTGGACGAAGCCTTGCAGGTGGTCACGCGGGAGGCCTGCCAATTGATGGAAGGGAAGATGTGTTCGCTCTTGTTGCTGGATGGAACGGGCGAATGGCTCGACTTGCGGGCCAGTTTTGGAGCCGGGGAAGCCTACATTCGCAAGCCGCGCGTGAGTGCGGCCGAAAGTTTTTTGGGGATCGTGGTGCGGCGGAAAAAGCCGCTTCAGTTGGAGAACGTCCAGACTTCGAGCCTTTACCAGAACGCGCAAGTCGCTTGCGAGGAAGGATTGGTCTCGCTCTTAAGCGTGCCGCTGCTCTTTGGGGAGACAGCGATCGGCGCTCTGAACGTTTACACCGCCGAGCCTCACAGCTTTTCCAACGAGGAAATCCGCATCCTCTCGGCCCTGGCGGAGCTTTCCGGAATTGCCATCGAGAAAGCGCGGCTTTACGAACGGGTCGTCGATGTGGAGGAGCAGCTTCGCCAGAACGAAAGATTGTCCGCGCTGGGCCTGCTGGCGGCGGAAGTGGCCCATGAAATTCGCAACCCGCTCACAGTGCTGAAGATGCTGTATCACTCGTTGGATTTGAAATTCCACGGGAGCGACCCCCGGTCCCAGGATGCGCGGATCATGGGCGAAAAGATGGATCACTTGAACAAGATCGTGGAGCGGATTCTGGATTTTGCGCGGAGCACCGAACCGGCTTTGGCGCCGCTGAATGTGAACGAACTGCTGGACGATCTGGGTTTGCTGACCCGGCACAAGCTGCGCAATCAGAACGTCGAGCTGGTACGCGATTTTGCCGGCGAGCTTCCCGCGATCCCGGGGGACGCCACCCAGTTGGCTCAGGCGTTTCTCAATCTGACGCTGAACGCGGTGCAGGCGATGCCGGCCGGGGGGCAATTGACGATCCGCACGCGGGCTATGGCACGAAGAGACGCCGAAGCGGGGAGTGTGGTCGTGGAGTTCAGCGATACCGGCGAAGGAATGACGGAGGACCAGCAGCAGCGCCTTTTCAGCTCGTTGCTCAGCAGCCGCAAGCGAGGCGGGACGGGACTTGGCTTGGCGATTGTGAGCCGGGTTGTCGAAACGCATCGCGGAAAAGTGGACATCGAGTCTCAGCCTGGAAAAGGGACGACGATTCGAATCGAGCTGCCCGCCTGGGCTCGGGGCTAATCAGCAGCGGCCGGGCAAGCATCGTCGCTGAATCCGTTCGTGCGGAACAGCGACAGATGCGCCCTGCCTTGCGCCGCCCTTTTCATGAACCCTGCCGCGATGTGGCTCAATTTGGACTGCGGTGGCAATCCCGCCACAGCGGGAGCGACATCGCTTCGGCTTTGTCGGTCGTTGCAGAAGCCGGAGCCAAAGCGCCGTCGCCGCCGCGCTCTGCCGGGCCGCTCCGGAAGGCTCACCATGAGTTTGTGTTTACGGCTCGGGCTGGAACGCGGGCCCGAACAGGCGGGACGCTGTCCTACGCGAAGCGCGAAACAAAACGTTAATGAGTTTCACGTCGGTTGCTGGCAGGGCCGCTTTGCTGATTTCCTGATTCCATTGCACCGCGTCCGCAGTTCGTTTAACTTCGAATCATGTTTGTCAGTTTGTTTCAGGGCGCCGCCCTCCTCGCGCTTTGCCTGGCCTTGAGCGGTTGCCTGCCGACATCCGGCGGAATTGCGGAGGATCAGAACAATCCCTTCTTTCGCACCGGCAAAGACCGGGTCACGGCCCGTGACTATAAAGGCGCCATTGAGGCCTTTGAGAAAGTTTTGGAGGACAACCCACGCTCGCCGCTGACGCATTACGAATTGGGCGTGCTCTACGATCAGCATGAGCACGACTACGCAGCAGCGATTTACCACTACAGCCGCGTGCTCAAATACCGTCCCGAAGGATACCCCGCGGACAACGCGCGTGTGCGTCTGGCCGCCTGCCGCCAGGAACTGGTCAAGGCCGAAGCGCTGGCCCCGGTCGCCCAAAACGTCATTCGCGAGCTCGACCAACTGAAGGAAGAGAACATCCAATTGCGCCAAAAACTCGAGGCCTGGCAGACCTACTTCCAGAGCAATGGCCGGCCGGGGCGGCAACAGGTCCGGCACGATTCCTCCTCGTCATCGTTCACTGGCCCTGGTCGTGAACGCCTGGCCGCGGAACCTTCGCCCTCGCCACTTCCGGGAGCCCCCAGCGGGGCGCGCACCCACCGCGTCAAGGCGGGAGAGACGCCTTACTCCATTGCGCGTCAACACGGCATCAAGCTGGGTAGTCTGATGGCGGCCAATCCCGGTTTGAATCCGCGGCGCCTGGCTGTGGGACAAACACTGAACATTCCGTCCCAGTAGGACCGGATTATGATTTCCCGGATTCTCTTTGCCGTCGTTATCCTCTTCTTCATTGTCATGAACGTTTTGCTCTGGCGCTCGGAGATTCTCGGCGCCGGCAAAGTGGGCGCTCCCATCCCGGCCGGCGTGGTCTGGCAGAAGATCATTTCCGCCCCGGACAATTCCTCCCTCGAAATCCGCCATCACGACCAAAAGGTCGGCTATTGCACCTGGACACCGGCAGTGGGCGAGGAGTTGGCGACCGGCAAACAGATGACCGAAGGGCCGCCGCCGCCCGAAGGCATGGTTCGCACACCGTCGGGTTACACTATCGACTTCGATGGCAGCGCTGCGTTCATGGAGGAACATCGGCTTCGGTTCAATTTCAGCGTCCAGCTTGGCACTAATTACGTTTGGCAGGAGATCATGCTCCGGCTCAATTTTCGCCCCGCTATCTTTGAAGTGCGCTCCGTGGCCGCCGAAGAGAACGTCCACGTTACCATCGAGGATGGAGGCAAGGTCCGGGAGCAGGTCTATACCTTTGCCCAATTGCAGAACCCCGAACATCTGCTCCACCAGTTTGGCGGTTCATTTGTGGTTGAGGTCTTGAAGTCGATGGGTTTGCCTCTGGATGCCGCGCGCTTTCAGGCCAATTCGTTCGCCCTGGAATGGGAAGCGCGCAACGACTGGCTGCGGGTGGGCCATGCGCGTCTGCGCGTTTATCGGCTGCAAGCGCGGCTCCTCGACCGCTTTCAGGCCGTGATCTACGTCAGCAATGTCGGTGAAATCCTCCGCGTCGAGCTTCCCGATGACATCGTCTTTATGAACGTGGCCTTGACGAATCTGTAGCAGGCGCGCGCTCAAGGCAACGGCGCCGGTTTTATCGGCGAGCCATCACGGGCGCGACGCCGGGTTCCCGCTTTATGGGGAAGGCTTTCAGAGTTGGGCGAATTTGCTTGAACGGACTCGATTGCCCGGAGGTAAAGTTACCGATGGATTGAGTTGCCGGGAAGCAGCCAGCGCTGACATCTTCGGGAAAGCCGATGGGGAACGACGAAAAGGGTTTGAATGGATAAGCTTATCGCGTGCGATACCTGCGATCAGGTGCAGCGCCTGGAGGCGGTTCCAGAGGGAGCGACCGCCAAGTGCGCGCGGTGTGGATTCACGCTTTTTAAACGCAAGCCAAACAGCCTTCACCGCACCGCCGCCCTGTCTCTGGCTGCGCTCGTGTTCTACGTCCCCGCCAACATCTATCCCATTCTGCGCATGGAGTACTTCGGCGCCTACTCGGAGAGCACCATTTGGGAGGGCTGCGTGGCGCTTTTCGAAGACGGGCAGTACCCCGTAGCGGTGGTTGTGTTTCTGGCCAGCATCGTTTTTCCACTGCTCAAGCTGCTTGGTTTGTTCTTTCTCGTGCTGACAGCGCGATCCATGGCCTACCCGAAAGACCGCTCTCGCGTGCTCAGATTTATCGAATGGATCGGGCCATGGGCCATGCTCGACGTATTCCTGATGGCGATTCTGGTGGCGCTTGTGAAACTCGGCCAGCTCTTCACAGTTCTGCCCGGCCCGGGGCTTTTGGCATTCGCCGCCGTCGTCGTGTTCACCATACTGGCCACGAGCAGCTTCGATTCGCGTCTGATCTGGGATCGCGCTGAGGAAGCAAAGGAGTCCCATGCCTGAAGAAAGCAAAGGCGCCGACGACAAAGGCAAACGCCCGAAAGCCATCATCGAGCGCCGTTGGCGCCCGTCCGCAATTTGGATTGTGCCCGTGGTGGCGGCAGTTTTGGCCGGATGGCTGGTGTATCAACGGGTATCGGCCAGCGGTCCCACCATCATCATTCTCTTCGAGGATGGTTCGGGCCTGAAGAGTGGCCAGACCCCGGTCAGATATCGCGGAGTCAACGTCGGCGAAGTGCATTCTGTAGGTCTGAGTCCGGACCAAAAGCATGTGAAGGTGGAAGCGAAGCTGGACAGATCGGCGGCTGGCCTCGCCCGGGAAGGAGCGGCATTTTGGATCGTGCGGCCGGAGATCAGTCTTGGGGCGGTCCGGGGTCTGGGGACGTTGGTTTCGGGGCCGTATCTTCAAGTCAAGCCGGGCACAGGCAAACCGCAGAAGCGATTTGTTGGCCTGAAGGGATCTTCTCTGCAGGAAAATGGGGACGGGCTGGAGTTGGTGCTTATGGCGCCGAAGCTGGGATTTGTGAGAGACGGCTCGCCCGTCTTGTATCGCGGGGTGGAGGTGGGCGCGGTCCTCAAATACGAGTTGGCTCCCGACGCCAAGGCAGTGGCGATTCGCGCGCATATCGAGAAGCCCTATGTGCCGCTGGTGCGATTGAATTCGAAGTTCTGGGATGCCGGCGGAGTCAACATTGATTGGGGACTGTTCCGGGGCCTGGATGTGAGCGCTGATTCCTTCAAAACGCTGGTGCTGGGTGGAGTCGCGTTTGCCACGCCGGACGAGCCGGACAGCAGGCCCGTGCCAAGGGAAATGATTTTCCGACTGCACGAAAAGGCGGAAGAAGCCTGGCTGAAATGGTCGCCCAATATTGCTCTCGAATTGGAGGAGTAGCGGCAACCTGAACTACTGGCCGGCCGTTCTCGCGAAATTGATGGAGTCGCGGTAACGCTTGTTGTCCGCGCGGATTCGAGTTGTAAGCGTTTTGCAGACCCCCTGAAGGAACGGCGCCGCCAGGTCGGGCGCTTCCGTCATCATTCGATCGAAGGCCGAGGCCGAAATCTTGAGCAAAAGACTGTCCTGGTTGGCCACCACATCCGCGGAGCGGGGTCCGTGGTCGAAAAGCGATATTTCGCCAAAGAATTCACCGGCATTCAGTGTGACGAGAATGGTTTCCTTGCCGGCAATCATCATGCGCACGCGCAATTCCCCTTCCAGCACCAAATACATCGTGTCGCCATGATCGCCCTGCTTGACCACTTGGGCCCATTGTTTGATCCGCTGAACTTCCATGAACTGAACGAAGCGCTCCAATTGGGCGTCGGAAAAATCGGCAAAGATTCTGACGCGGCGCAACGAGCCTGGCCGCTTCGCGAAAGTGGCCGTATCGTCCGAGACGCCCGCTTCAGCCGGCGCCGCGGGCTGGGCGCCTTTTGGCTGAAAAAACATCTTCAACTCGGAGACCTGGGAGGCTTTGCGCCAGGTGTCATCCTTTTCGCTAAAGACCCAGGTATTGGCCGTGACGCGCTCCTCCTTCACCCATCCGACGAGCATGGGCAGTTCGACCGGGCCATAGACCACGTTATCGACTGCCCAGATCCGAAAACCGGCGCCGGATTCATCGGGCTTCATGGCTTTGCTTTAACCAAAAAATGGCGCTGACGGAAGGGCAAAGTTCGATGCACCAAAGACGCATCTCCATTTTTTCTCTGAGCCTGGTGACGGCCAATGCGAGGGAGGCTTTGATTAATGGACGCGAGGCTCGTAACCTCGGCTGCGAAAGAAGGAAGGCTTCTACGCGGAAAACTATCGAAAGGGAACCGAAGCGCTTAAAGTTCGTTCCAGGAAGTAATGATGAAACCGCGCGGCTGGCCTTCGCCGCTCAATGCTTCATCGTAATGGAACTTCGAATGACCGTTCATCTTCACGCTTTTGGCGACAATCCCACCGAAGATTTCCATGCCGCCGTTCAAATCCAGATGGGCGTCCGGAGCGTAAACAACCCCCGTCAAATTGGGGTTGTATTTAATGTCCACCCGTTTGCACGCCGGCAGCCCGTAGATGAACAGGTTGGTGGCATAGGCGGTTCCATCGTTCTGGACGGCACCAATGTAACAATCTTTTCCGCCAACGTAGAGCTTGAGGCTGGCTCCGGGTTGGATTTTGATGATGCTCTGCGAGCCCATGGAGACACTGCCGCTCACGTAGAGCGTGGCATTCCCCTTCACGAGCAGCTTTCCACTGAAGCTGGACATCATGTAATCGCCATTTTCCACAATGGCCTCATAGTTTGCATTGGAGCTTGGCGGCGGAGCAGTGTCATACGGCTTCTTGACCTTGGGAAAATTGAGATTCATGTCCGTGATCCAGTATCCGTCCTCGATCCCATTATTTCCCAGAGCATGCCATGTAACGCTTCCGACCGAGCCGCTGGGGCCTACTCGAACAGTAGCAGTAGGCCCTGTCACCACGCGGCCCCAAATGTCCGCATTGCCCACGGAAAGTGAATCCACCAGCCCATCCACGCAGGCAACGTCGCCATTGGCCTGCTTCTTCAGCGGGTCATAAACCCCCAAGGTGCTTTTGAGCAAATCCCGGGAATCGTAACTGTCGGTCCCCACATTGTTGCCGTTCATTTCGATGCTGTTCTTGACGACGAGCGCCTTGCTGTAGACTCCCTGAGAAATCGTGTCCACCCGAACGGTCCGATTGATGTAAGTGCCGTTCCACGGCAGATAGACGTAGCCTTCCGACGTGAACCGGAAGGGCTGGTTTTGGGTGACGCGGGTGCGAAAGTAATTGTCGCCAAGGTATCGCGTCATCTCATATTCCCCGTTCACCAGGGTCCAGCCGTTGCAGGCCAGCGTCTTTTTATAGTTCTCTCGCGTGTGGGTGAGCGCTTCCTCCAAACCGGCCTCGGCAATGGCAATGGCGCTGTTCCAGGCCTGTGATCGCATAATGGAATTGTTCTGCGACGAAACCAGTCCCAGATAACTGACCAAAACAAGACCCAGCAGCGCCGTGGTCACGATGGTGACCATGAGGGTGTTGGCGCGCTGATTGAGATGATTTCGCAAAGGGAACTTCATGCAATCCTACTTTTTTCGAATGACGATTTTAGCCGTCTGCACGCTTTCCGTATTGACGGGAGATCCGAAAATGCGGCGGGAACATGTCCAGCTCACATTGACCAACTTGCAGTTCGTGGCCGTTGCCGTCGGGAAATAGTCATAAACGGCGTTGCTTGGATTTCGCTGATAAATGGCGAAGCTGAGTTCGTCGCATTCGGTGAGGAGGACCTTGATGTCGGTGCCCTTGGTGCGAGTGAGGCTGCGATTCAGCGGCGAGTATTCATAGGTGAGCGGCACTCCGTCCGGTTCCACGAAAGTCAGCCGATGCGGTGTGTAACTGGACAAGCCAACGGTTTGGCGGATGTCCTTGGTCATTCGATCCAGAGCCATGCGGCTGCTCTGGTCCAGATCGACGTAATTCCACATGGCGGCGATGCTCTTGCCGCTGTAAAGGGAGAGCGATGCCAGGATCAGCAGCACCAGGCTGCCGATCCCGATACCGACGAGCAGCTCGACGAGCGTAATGCCGAGGCGGCCGCCGGAGCGATTCCACCGCCGGCTACCAAATGTAATTCTGCAATCCAAATGGCGAAACATAGGTGCTCAAGCTGCGCGTTCGGTTAACGCCCGCGGTATCCCAGGTAACGCTAACGGTCACGACCGCCAGCTCGTCGTCATAGGTGGTTCCGAAGTTCACCTGGGTAATGGTCAGGGTGCCGAAGTAAGTGGGGCCGGTTCCGGCGGAATTGGTGGAGCCAGGAGGGTAATAAGTGGCGGTAAAGTTCGTGGGCAGGAAGTTCGTTTCCGTCAGTTGCTCCCACGTGTAAAGACGGATGGTTTCCATCTTCTCCAAAATCACCTGCGTAGCCCGCAGGTTCTCCCGCGCCATGCGAATCGTCGAAAACCCCGAGGCCAGCCCCGCGTAAAGCGAAACAAACATGATGCCTACGACACCCGTGCCGACAATCGCCTCCACAATGGAAAAGGCTGTCGCGCGACCGGGCCGGGCAATGGATGTAACGAATTTCATCTTTAAGTGACTCTGCCGCCGCTCCAGGGGGAGCAACTCCACTGCCAGTAGATTCAATTGCGATGAATCCTTTGCGCCGCATTCCCGGATGCCCAAACACCGCCGACGTCCAACTTCTCCAGCCACTTACCTCAATTTGCGGCAACAGAGCCGGCAGGACCGGCAGGTAAACCGCGGATTTAAAACTGAAGCCGCGTTAACGGGCTCGTTCAAATGGGATGCCTCAAACGGGGACATCTTCAATCTCGGGTCATCGCAGAGCATCAACCGGCTGGATGCAGCCAAAGGGCGAAAGTCCTTTCTTCCAGTATGGCCTTTCCGTATCGTGTGGCATGCCATTTAAAAGTCTGGGCCTGGGCGACAAAGTTCTGCAAGGCATTGACGCCATGGGCTACGTCGATCCCACGCCCATCCAGCTTCGCGCCATACCGCTCATCCTTGAAGGGCGCGACGTCATCGGGAGCGCTCAGACCGGCACCGGCAAAACCGCGGCCTTCGCCCTCCCCATTCTGACAAAGCTGGGGGCTCATCACCCCGAACCACGGGTTCTCGTTCTGGAACCCACGCGCGAATTGGCCGCCCAAGTGGAGACCGCGATCCGCGACTTCATGAGGTTTACCGACCTGCGCGTGGACGTTTTCTACGGAGGCGTGGGTTATGGGAAACAAACCGACGCCCTCAAGAATGGCACCGATGTCATCGTGGCCACACCCGGACGGCTGCTGGACCATATTCATCGCGGGACCTGCCGGCTCCATACCATCCAATACCTCGTTTTGGACGAGGCGGATCGAATGCTCGACATGGGCTTTCTACCCGATGTTCGCCGCATCGTGGAAAAATGCCCGCGACAGCGGCAAAGCTCCCTTTTTTCCGCCACCATTCCTCCACAGATTGAAACGCTGATCCGGTGGGCGATGAAAAACCCGGAGACGGTCGAGATCGGCGTGCGCCGTACTCCCGCCGAGACGGTCAAGCACGTCATTTATCCGGTCGCCGAATCGCAAAAGACCGACCTGCTGCTCGAACTGCTCGAGCGGGTGAACTATGACTCGGTCATCATTTTCTGCCGCACCAAGCAACGGGCGGATCGGGTGGCGCACCTGCTCAAGCGCAACAACCACGCCGTGGCGGTGCTGCACTCGAATCGCACTCAGCGCGAGCGGGAACAGGCCCTGCGCGGCTTTCGAGACGGGCGTTTCGAGGTCCTCGTCGCCACCGATATTGCCTCTCGCGGTCTGGATATCGCCGACGTCACACACGTCATCAATTTCGACGTGCCCCAGCATCCGGAAGATTACATTCACCGCATTGGCCGGACCGGACGCGCGGAGGCGACGGGAGATGCCTTCACCATCATGGTCGCTGAGGACAGCAGTCATGTCCACGCCATCGAAAGGTTCATCAGCCAGAGAATCCCCCGGACCAAGCTCGACAACTTCAAGTATCAATACACTGCCCTCTTCGACCAGGACAAACCGGGTGCCCAGGCGGGGTATCCAGGCAAGGCACGCGGTGTTCGATTGAGTGGCGGTTATTTCTTCGGCCCGGCCCGCCGGCGGAAGCGTTAATCTTGATGGGTGCGTTCCGTTCCTGAGCCGCACGACATGCAGAACCGCAGGAGAAACTGGCTCGTTGTCTGGATGTTGTTGCTGACTCAAATGAAGGGAGCGGAAGAATCCGAACTTCCCGCGTCCGCGCCCCGGGAGCCGGTCGCTCTTCATCCCATCTACCGGGTCATGGCCCCGGATGAGGAAGAAAAACTCGCCACCTCCATCGACGCGGATAAAGACCGCGCCGCGAAATCAGAAGTTGTCTTTCTCGCCGTGGTGACCAACAGGTGGCTCCCAGGGCTGATACCCTTGTTTGCCATTGAAACCGAAACCGGTTTCAGGCTGAGCCGGCAGCCTCCTCCCGGCGAGGAGAGGTTCCTGGAACCGCTCTTCTTCGCGCTGCCGCCGGAAGAGGAGGCGGAGGCTTCCCGTGTTTCCGGGCATTGGGAATGCCGCGCCACCCGTGGCGACGGCACGCTGACCTATTTTGGCTGGGACCTTGCCATCGACAAGGAAAAGGCATTCGGGCGCTTCGATCCGGACACCGATTATAAGTTCGCCTCGATCACTCGAGGCTCCTTCCTCTCGAACCGGCTCGAACTGCGGGTCGAGTATATTGCCGACGTTTATCTGCTGACCGGAGCGTGGCGGGAGAACCGGCTTCAGGGCGAATGGGTCGCGCGCGACTCGTCGGAAACGGGAACCTGGAGCTGTCACCACACCGCAAGCTATTTGCTCCCCGCAAATCAAACGTGCCGCCTCTACGAATGGACCGATGCTTCCGGCCGGAAGCGCCGTTACGGAATCGAAAATGAGACCGCGCAGCCGAACTGGAATCGCGCGAAGACTCCGCTTTGCCGTGTCTGGCGAAGGCCGGAGAAGTGATGGCGTTTCTCCGGGAAGCCTCGAGCTATCAAGCCACGCGCGAAGTCTTGCTCTGGCGCAACAGCGACCGAATGCGCGTGAAGCTTTCAGGCGGGAAGCCCATTGCTTTCTTCAACTGATAATCGCGCTCGATGACATTTTTGATTTGTTCGCAGCGCCGAAAATCCTGCCACGAGATAAACCTGCGCACCCACGACCAATGTCCAAAGACCGGCACCGGAAAATCGCTTCCATGCAAAATCCGCGACACCATTGGCTCGCGCAAACATTCGGGCACGCGCCGCCCGCGAATCGGGACGTTGAAGGCGCTATTATCGCCGTAGAGACCTGGATATTTGCCCAACATTTCGACCCACACTTGAAAATAATCCGGATCTATCGGGCCGCTCTTCGTCCCGCAATGCGCGGCGATCACCTTCACGCCGCACTCCAGGGGCAGCCGCAGGATGCGGGGATCGGCGAACTCCTTCCGGATCACCGGCACCGTATGTTCCCCGCCGGTGTGGGCCAGCAGCGGTAACCCGCTTTCGGCCATTCGCTCCCAGAACGGCTGGTAGCGACGATTGTTGCAGTCCACGTTGTGGCAATTGGGCAGAATCTTCAGCAGCACGGCTCCGCCTTCCAAACAGCGTTCCAACTCTTCGAGCGCATCGGGCCGCGCTGGATGGATCGAGACCGCGGGGAGGAATTGAGGGTATCGCCGCGCGAGACTGAGCACATAGTCGTTCGGCACGTAGAAGGAACCCGCGCCCTCCATTCGCTTTCCCTCTTCGTGGTAAACCTGCTCGTGTGCGAGGATGACGGCCGCCTCCAGGGACGATTCGCGGACCAGTTCCGCCAGCCTTTCGGTGAAGAGCCGGTCCAAATCGCCGCGCAAAGCGCGAAATGGCAGGCCCATGTGTTGCACCATGAAGAGCGCCAGCGGCCAATGCCAGCCCTTGACCCGAAACCAGCAGCCGCTCCCCCCCGACCCGTCTCCGACGATGTGGACGTGCATGTCGATAGGGCCGGGTTTTTCTTTCGTGAACGCAGTCATAGCTCACACCCAAGGAACTCTCCCCACCGGTCGGCCATCCCGCGCTCCACCGGCTGAAGCCGGAAGCAAACATTCTGGAGTGCGCCGGCAGAGCGCAGCGGCGACGGCGCTTTGGCTTCGGGCTTCTGGAATGACCGACCAAGCCAAAGCGGTGTCGCTCCCGCTGTGGCGGGATTGCCACCGCAGTCCAAAATCAGCCGCATCGCGCCACGGTAATGCAGGGCCTCCCGACGCCCGGAAGGTGAGATGAGCTTTGCGCCGTTCAGGCCGCGTTTCGGTTCTTGGCTCACGCGGGATCAGCTTATAGATTAGCGCGCTCACATGAAATCATCTTTCGCACTGCGTTTGCCGGCGGCGCTCTTCTCGATCAGCGGGATCGCGTTGTTTGTCTGTCAAAATGGGTTCTGCGCGGACGACCCTTTCGCTGAAATGGTCCGTTCGACCGAACCGCTCACAGGCGAAGAACAGCAGGCGAAATTCAAGCTGCCCCCCGGCTTCGAAATCCAGCTTGTCGCCGCTGAGCCGGACATCAACAAGCCGATGAATATGGCTTTTGATGCCCAAGGGAGACTTTGGGTCAGCACCAGCATCGAGTATCCGTTCGCGGCGCCCACC
>CAZCUL010000125.1:0-5345 GCA_964501475.1 uncultured Verrucomicrobiota bacterium
GCAGGGCGCAACAGCGGCCAGGCCCGGCCGAATTCCTGCCGCATAGCGGTGTGACGTCGTGAATCCGCCCCCCCCTACAAACACTGCATCTGGAGCCGCCGCGCGTGTCCCTTCCGCTTCATGCCAACCTGAAGCGGATCAGTCCTTCGCAAAGCTGGGTCATCCATCCTCGCTTTACCGGGCCGACCTTTGGCGCGCCGCGGTTTGGATGGCCCGGCAAACTCCCCATTTTGTTCTGAGCCGCCTGGCCGTTCGGCTCGCGCAGCTTTACGGGATGGGTTGCCCGGGCAGGCGTCGCGTGGTTTTTGAGAATCTTCTTCCGGCATTGCAGGGCGACCGGGTGGCGGCGGGCGTCGCCACGCGGGAGTTGTTTCAGCAGTTCGGGCTGAAGCTGGCTGATCTCTGGCGATATGAGAGCGGCTTGGCAATTTACAGTCTCTTTCGTGATTTAACGGGTTGGGATCACTATCTCGCGGCGGAAGCAAAAGGGCGAGGAGTGCTGTTTCTGACGATGCACTTGGGCAATTGGGAGTTCGGCGCGCCACTCTTGACGCAGCGTGGCATCCGTTTGCAGGTCATCACTCTGGACGAACCTCAAGCCAGCCTGACAAAGGTTCGTGAGACAGCGCGTGCCCGCTGGGGGATCGCCACTTTAGCGCTTGGGAGCGATCCTTTCGCGTCGCTCGAGATCATTCGCCGGTTGGAGGAAAACAATTCAGTCGCATTGCTAATGGACCGTCCGCCCGAGGTCTCGGCCGTTAGCGTCGAATTGTTTGGCCGTCCATTCAACGCATCGATTGCTGCTGCTGAGTTGGCCCGAGCCAGCGGCTGCGCGTTGCTGCCGGTTTATCTGCCGCGCACCGATGGCGGTTATCTGGCCCACATTTTGCCGGAAATCGAATATGAGCGACGCCAATTGGCCAGCCGTGAGGCGCGGGCGCGCTTGACGCAACAGATAATGAATGCTTTTGAGCCGGCCATTCGTCTATACCTTAACCAATGGTATCACTTCGTTCCAATTTGGCCAAAAGGCTGACGCCCTCAGCCGCAATATCCCGAGTCCGGCTACCGAGCCCGGGCATCCGGGCAATGCTATGGATACCATTCCTGTTCGGTCTTGGTTTTTGCGGGATCGGTCAGGCGGTCGAACTGGCGCCTGAGGTGCGAGCCTGGCTGAATGCCCAGACCAACATCCAAACCTGGGCGGCGGACGTGACCCAGACTCGAACGCTGAAGACGCTTTCCCATCCGTTGATGTCCAAAGGGCAGGTGTGGTTCTCGGCTCCAAAGCTTTTTCGATGGGAGATCGGGCAGCCCACCGAAACCGTTGCCGTCCGGCAAGCCGACCAGATGTTGGTCATTTACCCGCGGTTGAAGCGCGTGGAACGTTATGCCCTGGATGCGAGCGCAACGGGGCCATGGAGGGAGACGTTGGCTCTCCTGGAGGCGGGTTTTCCCCGGAGCGTTGCGGAGCTGCAGTCGCGCTTCAATGTAGTAACGCAGAAACCTTTCAACGGCTTGTTTGAACTGACGCTGGAACCAAAATCGGCAGCGGCCCGGCGGATGATACCGCAGATTAAAATCCTTTTTTCACGGCAGGATCACGTTCTGCGGGCTACCGAACTGAAGTTTTCCGATGGGTCCATCATGCGTAATGAATTTAGCAATGCACGATTGAATCCGGAGTTGGACGAATCCCTTTTCGACCCGCAGCCAGGCGAGGGTTTTAAGACGGTGGAGCCGCTGAAAAAATAGGAGGGCCGCATTGCGCGACCCTCCCAGTCACTGGGGGCGGAAGGAAGAGGCCGGTTAGGCGGCGGCCTCGTGGTGAACCCAGTGAAATGCGTGCTGTACCAATTCGGTTGAATTCTTCAGATTGAGCTTTCCCTTGATGTATTCGCGATAGGCCTCCACCGTGCGGACACTCAGGTGCAGCTCCTCGGCAATCTGGCGCGTGCTGCGGCCTTCACCAATAAGCCGAAACACTTCCAATTCCCGGTCGGTGAGATGTTCGATGGGCGAGGCGGCAATGGCGGTTCGCCCGTTGGCCAGCTTCTGCAGCATCTTGCTCTTCATCTTCTCACTCAAGAAAATCTCCCCGGAAAGAACGCGGCGAATAGCGACCAGGACCTGACCCTGGGCTTCCTCCTTCATGATGTAGCCCAAGCCGCCCGCGCGTAGAGCGCGCTCGGCGTAGAGCGATTCGTCGTGCATGGAGAGGACAAGAATGGGAAGATTGGGAAAGCGAGCCTTTATGTTTTTGATCAACTCGATACCGTTGCAACCTTTGAGCGAAATATCCACGACTGCAATGTCCGGGGTCAGTTCACTCACGGCGGCGAAAGCCTTGCCGGAGTCCTCCGCTTCGCCACAAACGAGCAGATCCGCTTCCTGATTGATCAGCTCTGCCAGACCACGCCGGAGAATAGGGTGATCGTCGATCAACAACACCTTGGCTTTCGGTTTTCGATTTACTAACTGATTTTTGGCAACCATAACGTTAATGGATCGTCATGCTCTCACCGGCCTTTAGGCCGGCTTCGGCATCACACAGGTGACTTCAGTGCCCCCGCCTTCGGCGGAGACAATTTCCAGAACTGCCCCGACTTTCTGGGCACGATAATTCATGATTCGCAGTCCCAATCCCTTGGAGTTCAATCCCTGACGAGCAAATCCAGCCCCGTCGTCTCGAACGCTCAGACTCAATGTATCGCCTGTCGCGCGAAAGCGGATAACAACCTGTTTGGCCTTGCCGTGCTTGACCGAGTTATTAATGGCTTCCTGCACGAGCCTGAACAGGTGCAACGCGACAGAACGGTTGTTAATGCCAATCCCGCCGTCACAGTCAACATGACAGGAAATCTTGAACAACTCTTCCACCGTGCTGGCAAGCTCCCGCAGGCCGGCCAGCAGGCCGCCCGATTCCAGGTCCACGGGGAAAAGGCCGCGAGCCAGGTTGCGAGTTTGGGAAAGCGCCTGGATGACGAGTTCGCTGATCTGAGCGGCTTCGGTTGCCTCTGGAACCCCCCGGACAGCCAGCTTTCGTTCCAGTGCTTTTAAGAGAAAGGTGACTCCGGTGAGATGCTGTCCCAACCCGTCATGGAGGTCTTGCCCAATTCGCATTTGCTCCCGATTGCTGATTTCCAAAATCTCCTTTTGAAGAAGTTTGCGTTCAGTGACGTCCCGGACCAACGCCACAGCCTCATCTGGTCCGCAAGCCGCTATGCGCGCCTCGAAATCATGCAGGTGGCCCGCCACCCGGTGCTGGGCGAAGAAGACCTGAGGAGTTCCCGTGCGAAACGTCTTCTCGATGTAGTGTTGCGCTTGCTGTCCGATCTGGGCGGGAAGCAATTCCATAATGCGCTTACCCACCACGTTTTCTTCGCGCATAGCCGCCCCTCCCTGGTTGGGAACTTGAAGTCGGAGGACCACGCCATTCTTCCGAACAAAGAATACGAAGTCGGTGATGACATTGAGGAGCGCATGTTCGCGTGATTCCGCGAAGCGAAGCGCCTCTTCCGGGCTGGCCGGAATGGAATCTCCACCGTCGAAATTCGCGCCCGGGAAAGAAGAGCCGGGGTAACGAGGGACGTTCATCAAGGCGGTCTCTCTCCATGACTCCTTTGGTGGCAAACTTTCGTGCTCAGCCATAGACATACATTCGGTGCGGTGGAACTTTCGGTACAGCTGGGCATCGGCGGTCAGAACATCGAGCTAAAGACCTAAAGTTCCAAAATGACTGGACTTTCGGGCGCAAACCTTCTGCTAACAGGCATGCCATGCCTTGATTCCTGTTGCGATCTGTTTCACATTTCACCATGCCGTTGCGGGATCGAGCATCGAATGCGATAACTGCGGGCGCCTTATTTGCATTGTTGGGTTTGATCTGCTTGGGAGCGGATCCCAGCCGGAGGCGGATTCACTGCTGGGAAAGGAGCCGCCGGAGTGGAAAGTCGCTCACTGTGGCGCAATTCAAAAGCGCCCGCTTGAAGGCGCTTTGGGGAAAAGTAGTCCTGGTGCGATGGTGGACCGCGCCGGGCTGGCCGTATTGCACCGCAAGTGCCCCAAAGGGCTGGAGGTAATCGGGCTTTACCACCACAAGTCCGCCCAAGCCCTGAATGTCAAGGATGTGAAGCGGTCTGCACGGCAGCTCGGCTTTAAGGTGATCTCCGCTCTCAGACCTGCAACCCAAAAATGCGTTGGTGTTCCTGCATCGCGTAACGGTCGGTCATCCCAGCCAGATAATCGCAAATCGATCGATGCCAACTGTCCTTTCGCGCCCGCTTCTTGAACGGTTCTGCGAGTTCGTCTCGGTGATCGAGGTAGTATTTGAACAATTCTTCAAGCATTCGCACAGCGCGCTGGTTGGGCTCGTGCACCTCCGGATTGTAGTAAAGATTCTTATAGAGGTAGCGGCGCAACTCCAAATTGAGTTTGCGACGCCCCGGGCTGTATTGCACGAGGGCCCTTGAAGCTTTGCGCACCTGGCTTACAGATTTCACACCCGAGTTCCCAATCTGCTTTTCAGCCGTTGTGACGACATCGGTGACCTGCCCATCAATGATGCAGCGGATGATGAAATAGCGCCGGCACTCGTCCGGCAAGTTCCCATATTCCCGTTTTACCGCTCGCGCCGCCCGAGACCAGATTTCGACATCCTTGCCGAGCTGTTTCTCGGACAAAAGTCGCGAGGTCAGACCGTCATCGAGATCGTGGCTGTAATAGGCAATTTCATCGGCAAGGTTCGCCACTTGAGCTTCCAAACACGCGAACCCGTATTCAAAACCGTCATTTATCGCCGGATCGTCGTAGCTGGTGGAATGCTTGATGATCCCCTCGCGGACCTCCCAGGTCAGATTCAGGCCGGCAAATCGCGGATACTTTTGTTCCAGAACCTCGACTACCCTCAAGCTCTGGCAATTGTGCTCGAACCCTCCTTTCCCCTTCATGAGTCTGTTCAACACCGCCTCCCCTTTATGCCCAAAAGGTGAATGTCCCAGGTCGTGTGCGAGCGCAATGGTTTCTGTCAGGTCCTCGTTCAATCTCAAAGCGCGGGAAATGTTTCGCGAAATCGCGGCTACTTCCATGGTGTGTGTCAGGCGCGTGCGCAAATGGTCGCCGGTCCCATTCAGAAATACCTGAGTCTTGTATTCGAGTCTCCGGAAAGCGCGTGAATGAATGACCCGGTCGCGATCGCGTTGGTAGTGGGTGCGCCATTCCGGCGGTTCTTCCGGGAATCTTCGGCCTCGCGTTTCGGCGCTCAACTGAGCGTAGGGAGCGAGATTCTCCCGCTCACGTTGTTCCAATTGGAGGCGCGTGCAAGGCATGATTGCCCCCGCTGCGCC
>CAZCUL010000126.1:0-5629 GCA_964501475.1 uncultured Verrucomicrobiota bacterium
CTCCTGCTCGGTCAGGATGCCTTTGCGGACCAGGGTGTCCATGAGAGCATCGACGTTTTGAGCGGAGGTGGAGGTTGCAGCGCAGGCGGCCAGCCCTGCAGCCAGTGCAGTCGAGGTAAGGTATTTTCGTTTCATTGCTCGTTGTGTCCTGGTTTTTTGGGATTGGTCGCCGCCGACGCTAGGAACACCGCGTTACGAATGAAAGACAGAAATGTTACGATTCAGTGACAATCATAGGCTTCGGAGCAAGCTCCTGCCAAAGATGGAAAGTGCTCTCGATTGTTAGGCATCGGCCACCTTTTGCTGGCCATCGCCCTCTTTCCGAATCGGGAACAAGTCTTTTGAAACATTGCCGTTTCCATTCCGCGCACGGACCCGGAGTTGGCCTGTGACGAAAGTGTGAAGGACCCTCGGATCGCCCACGCATGTTCCCGACAAATTGGATTCATCCGTCTCGGATCGCAAACCTTCCTCGCAGCCCAATCAGCCGCCTGGTCGCTTGTCACACAATCGTTGCGGAATCGTCGCGGGGCCGACTTTCCAGCGTAACAAGCGAGAGCGACTATTCCGGTCACGATGAAGCATCAGAGCCATTTACTTGTCGATGAATCGGTCCTCGATCCATCGAGTGAATGGACGCTCTCCTTTTCCGGCTGGTGTTTCTTGAGAATCGTCGATGGGCAGGGCTACTGGTTGGGCGAAGCGTACGTCCGGGAAGCAAATGCGGGCGATTTGCTCGTCCTGCCGCCCATGCGCGACGGCGTTTTCCGGGCCAGCCAGCTTGGAGCGGTTCGACTCCTCTATTTCCGATTTTGCCCTGAGTTGCTCAGTGGTTTTTTAACGCTGTCCGAGCGCTTTCATCTCGAAAGCGCCGCGGCGAAAATCCCTCCGGTGGTGAGGCATTTTGGGGCCGGCCATCCGGCTGCCCTGCAATTCGCTGCCCTCGGCAATCATGCTTCGCCCAATACACTGCTGCGTCGCTGCCAGATCCTGCAGGTTGTTGGAACGGTCTTCGCACGGGAACTGGCGCAACCGCGCGTGCCGGTTTCGGCCGCTTTTTCGCCGCGGAAACGGTTGCGTGTGCTGATGAGCCAATTGACGGAATCGGAAATCCTCGAGTGGACGCCAACCGGACTCGCCGCGCGCTGTGGATGCAGTCTCCGCCATTTCAGCCGCCTCTTTCACAATTATTTCGGAGTTTCGGTTCGCGCAAAGCAGACCGAGCTGCGCCTGCAGAAAGCGCGGCAGATGCTTGCTGAAACCAATTCGCGCATCTCGGATATCGCCCGCTCTTGCGGTTACCGGCATCTCGGACTGTTCAATACCCTTTTCAAGAAACACTTCGGCGCCACACCCACTCAATGGCGGGGGCAGGCGCGGCAAAATACGAAGCTTGAAACCTGCCCTGCCGCCTTGCAATTCCCCTCTTTGAACGCCGGGACCGGGCCGTAGCAAGCGCACTGAAAATGATGCGCGGACAAGATCGCTTCTGGAGGGCAATCGCTTGCCCCGACCAGCCGAGTCGTAACACTTGGGTCATGAACCAAAGTGGCGCTGGAACCAGGCAGTCTTTGATTCTAAGGGATGCCATTGTCCGGCTTCCGGTCATTGCCCTCAGGGGAGAATTCTCCAGAGGCGCAGAGCCCAGCCGCTGCCGGCGATGATGAGCAGCGCACCCGCCACTCCGATGATGGCGCCAACGCGCATCAGGTCGCCTGTGGTGAATTCGCCGCTGGCGTAGGCAACGGCGTTGGGGGGCGTGCTGATGGGCAGCGCCATGGAGAGGGAGGCAGCCAACGCAATACTGAGCGCGGCCTGGGTGGCGGGTAATCCCTCCCCGCCAGCCGCCGCCACTGACGTAAAGGCGATGGGGAGAAGAAGGTTGGCCGCCGCGGTGTTTGACATGAACGTGCTCAACCCAATCGTCGCCAGCACCAGCGCGGCCAGCAGCCACATCCCGCTCGTTCCTCCCGCCGGCAGCCATTTCACCAGTTGTTGATCCAGGCCGGACGTCTGCATTCCAGCGCCCAGCGAAATGCCGCCCGCGATCAGAATCAGGATGTTCCATTCGATCCGGTTCAAGTCGTCCCGCTGCAACAGTCCCGTGGCGGTGAAAGCCACCGCCGGCAGCAGAGCCACCACCGCCGCGGGCAATCCGTGCCATTGCTCCGTCACCCACAGGAGCACGGTGCCGGTGAAGACGCCGACCACAAACCAGCCCCGCCGATTGAGAGAACCCGCGCTGACTTTCAGGCGCAACCCGGTCGTCGCCGGTTGGAAGAATCGACAGAGCAACACCCAGAGAAAAAGGAGCATCAAAAGCATGAGTGGCACCGCCGCGAGCATCCATTCGAGGAAACCAATCTCGAGTCCGGCCTTCTGCAAAAAACCGACCGCGACCGCGTTCGGTGGGGAGGCGATCGGCGTGCCCATGCCGCCAATATTGGCCGCCATGGGCACCGCCAGCACGAGGCCCTTGCGGAAGGGCTCGCGCGGCGGCAATTGAGCCAGCAATGGCGTCAGCAGCGTCATCATCATCGCGGTCGTGGCCGTATTGCTCATCCACATGGAAAAAAGAGCGGTCGCCAGTATCAGGCCGAGCAACACCGCCCGCGGTCCTCCCCCAAAGGGCCGCAACAACAGGGCCGACATCGCCTGGTCCAGCCCCTCTTTGGTTGCTGCCCGCGCCAGCAGAAATCCGCCGAAAAACAGCACCAGGACCGGATCGGCCGCCGCGGCCAGCACCTGGCGATACCCCGGTCCGCTTCCCGATGCAAAACCGAGTCCAGGCCAGCCGCCCGGATTGGCGAGCAGGACCACCTGCAGACCAATGACCAGAAGCGAGGTGGCAAACAGAGGCATCGCTTCGGTCAGCCACAGCAATGCCGCCAGGACGAAGATTCCGGCCATCAATGCCGCCTCGCGCGGCCAATCCGAAAACCTCAGCAACCCCAGAGTAAAGAGCAATGCGATGCCGACGATAAGGGCTGCTTTCCAGGCCGCAGACTTCTGAACCTTGACTGGAGGCATAGTGGTCACGATCACATCTCCGCCGTCGTTTTTCCTGAACGCCGCAGCGTCAGGGCGAAGAACTCCGGGCCGGCGGCGGCCTCGGAGGCGAAGCTGCGCCGAGACAATGTCGAAGCCCGCGCCGCAAAGGATGGCTGGCTGGCTGAATCTCTCTCCGCCGTGAACAACGCGACACAAAAACATTGACTCCCGCGAGCGGGCTCTGACGTGGGACTGCGGTGTGGTGGGTGTCGCACCTGCGCCGGGATTTCAGCTTTTCTGTGACGCCGCGCGATAGGCCGAGGGCGATTGACCGGCGATGCGGCGAAAGACGCGATTGAAGTGGGTGAGGGACTGGAAGCCGGCGGCATAAGCGATTTCGCTCACCCGCAGATGTGGGTTCAAAAGGAGGTTCTTGGCTCTTTCAATGCGCACGCGTGAGAGATAATCGGTGAAATGCAACCCGGTGGCCTTCTTAAACATCTTGCAAAAGTAAAACGTGCTGGTGTTTACGGCACGGGCCACTTGCGTCAGGGAGAGGTCGTCCGCCTGGTGCTCCTGGATGAACTGTCGGGCACGAGCAATCATCGGCGGCTCGGCATGTTGCTGCTGAACCATCAGTTGATTGCTCACCAGGGAAAGATGTTGGGCGAAGATGGTGATCAGCCGGATAACGGCTTCGTATTGCCCGGGCGTCAGCACACGGGTCTGGAAATAAGCTTCCTCCAACGCCTTCAAGTCCACTTTCAGGCCCCAGTCCACCAATTGCCGGGCGGTTCGGGCGAACTGGGCGCGAGTGGGTTTCTTCAAGAGCACTTGCCCGGTCTGAAGCAAGCCGATCAGTTCGCTGCCCACCCGAACCGGCACCCCCGTGTCGCAAAGCCCCGCAAAGCAGGTCACCGTTTTGACCGCGGCCCCGTCGGTCTCCGCGAGTTTCTCCTGCACTTCCAGGCAGGCGGCGCAGGTGCGACTGCGCGCCGCCATCAACGCGCAAAACGGGTTCTCGGTCTTCTTGCCGCGATGGGCCGCCTGCCAGTATGCCACCGGCCGCAGGCTCAAGGGAAGTCCAGTCGCGTCGCTGAAAGCCCGCTCGTAATCCCGGTAGATTTGTGATTGCGAAAGCCGCTCGATCAACTTGGGGCTGGCGCCGTTCGCTCCAGGCATGCGCCCACGGTACCGGCGCCCTCCCCGCCAGGCAAGGTGCAAAAGAGGGTGCGTATTCGGCAAGAAGGGTGGAGCGCGAACAGGCATCGCGTCTTAACGTTTCTACCGTTGAACGAACTTTTACGAAAGGCTGCCTATGCCAGCGAATGCTTTCGTCCGGAACCCCCCCGCTTGCGCGGACGTGCTCGAAAGCGTGCCGGCGCATCCCTTCCTTGAGGGGCTCAAGACCGAACAACTGGCCAAACTCGCGGAATGTTCGATGGCGGTGCACTTCGCCGCAGGCCAATTGATATTTCGTGAAGGCGAACCGGCGAACCGGTTTTACCTCATCCGGCAGGGCAAAGTGGCGCTGGAGATTGCGACCGGCGATGCCGCTCCTGTGCCGATTCAAACCATCGGGGCCGGCGATGTCCTGGGGTGGTCGTGGTTGTTTCCGCCATATCACTGGCATTTTGATGCGCGCGCTTTGACGCCGGTCAACGCGGTCTTCTTCTGCGGCACGCGTCTGCGCGAGGAATGCGAAGCGGACCCAGCCTTGGGCTGCGAACTGATGAAACGCGCGGCCGCAGTGACGCTGCAACGCCTGCAAGGCACCCGCCGGCAACTGCTGGCTGCATGCCCTGCCCCGGCGTCCGCAAGAAGCGGTGTTTCGATTCAGGAGAGAAAGGAAAAACTATGATTGGTTTACCAGAACTGCTCATCGTCGCCGGCGTGGCTGCGCTGGTGGGAACTTACCTCAGCTTTATCCATCGCTGGTTGAGCTCAAGCGAGCAAGAGTCTGCCACCCGCCAACTGGCCCAACCGCCCGGTCTGCGCCGTCCGGACCTTGCCCGGGCGTGACCCACGGCAGCCTGCGGATCGCTTTGGACGGCGCGACGAAGGTCTTTTCCCTCTGGATTGATCGCACCGGCTCCACCGACGGCTATCAGTGGGAAGCGCTGGCCAGCTATGGGATCGCGGGCACGGCGGAACCCGGGCGCTCAACGAGGCGAACAACCTGTCCGCCACCACCGTGCCCAACGGCCTGACCGTGACCGGCACGCTCAACTCGACGACGAAAACCCTCAGCGGCTCTTACCACTCCGGGAGCACGCCGCTCGGGAGCTTCAGCCTGACCCGCCCTTCGAATCATCGCCAGCAATTCTCTCCATGAACCTCCTCTCCCTGAAACTGGTAGGGACATCGCGCTGCGGTGTCCCCGCCCGCGCAGCAGCGGGCGGAATGGCGCGGCGGAATGGCTGCGCCGCTGAACGCGGCGCTGATGGCGCAACGCGCCGTCCCTACCCGGATCCGGATCGCGGGCCTCTGGCCCGCAACTGGAGTTTGGACATTTTCTGTCAGTGCCGAGCACCGCAAAGCGGTGCCAGAAGGTAGCCGGAGGTCGCAGCGTAGCGGAGACCTCCGGAAAGGGTTGGCAAAGAAGCAGCACCCCAGCGGGGTGCCAGACGGTGCACCA
>CAZCUL010000127.1:0-4632 GCA_964501475.1 uncultured Verrucomicrobiota bacterium
TCTGGCACCCCATTGGGGTGCGTACTCGTTTCCCCACAGACCGGAGGTCTCCGCGTTGCTTCGACCTCCGGCTACCCTCTGGCAACCCTTCGGGTTGATCGTCGGATGGGTGACGCGACCGCCAGGACTTCCAGGAAGCGCTGCTCGGTGGACCAAGATTGCTCTATATCTTTGCATCGCCCTCTTCCTTTTCCTGCCCGAAACGTTGCAGGCCGCAAAGATCGCCGAGCTGAGCGAAACCAACGCGTTCGAACAGATGGTCCGCTTTTTCACATTCCAGGACCCTTCGGTGCGTTATGCGCTCGTCGGCTCCATCCTCCTGGGCATTTGTTGCGGATTGCTCGGAAGTTTCATCGTCGTGCGCAAGATGGCCCTCGTGGGCGACACGCTCTCCCATGCGGTCCTGCCAGGGGTGGCTCTTGGCTTCCTTTGGAATCTTTCCAAAGACCCGGTCGCCATCTTTGTCGGCGCAACAGTGGCCGGGCTCATCGGCACCGCCACGGTCAACCTTATCAAACAAACCACCCGGCTTAAGGAAGACACCGCTTTGGGTCTGGTCCTGGCCAGCTTTTTTGCCGTCGGCATTTGCCTCCTCACCATCATTCAAAACCTGCCCTCGGGAAACAAAAGCGGCATCGACAAATTTCTCTTCGGCCAGGCCGCCGCTATCGGCGCGGACGACGTCCGTTTAATGGCGGCGGTCACCGTGCTTTCGGTCGCAGCCATTTTCGTTTTCTACAAGGAGCTGCTTTTGACGAGCTTTGATACCGAGTTCGCGCGCGCGGCCGGCCTGCCAACGCAGCTCATCCATTACGCGCTGATGTTGTTGCTCGCGTTCGCGGTCGTTATCGCCCTTCAGGCCGTTGGTGTGGTTCTGGTGTCGGCCATGCTCATCACTCCCGCTGCGGCCGCCTATTTGCTGACGGACCGGATGCACCGCATGCTCTTGCTTGCCGCGCTCTTTGGCGTCCTGGCAGGAACGAGCGGCGCCTTCTTCAGCTTTCTCGGCCCCTCCCTGCCCACCGGGCCTTTCATGGTTCTGGGCGCCACCGCCGTCTTCGTCCTCGCTTTCCTCTTCGGCCCGCGGCATGGCGTGTTGATGCGATGGTGGCGCCAGCGTTCTCGTGCCAACCGGACTCGGCGGGAAAACACCCTTAAAGCCCTGTATCATGTTGTCGAAGACGCCGGCTTCCAACGCGAAGGGGTTGCCCTTTCCGAACTCGCTCAGCGCCGCCACGAGACCCCAGGCGAGGCAAAAAGCGAGGTGACCAATCTTGTCCGGCACGGTTTGGCTACGTTACAGCGCCACGGTGAAGAGGTCTTCCTGACGCCGGAAGGCTGGCGCCGGGCCCGCGCCATCGTCCGCAATCACCGGCTTTGGGAGCTTTACCTGACCAACGCCGCTCAGATCGCGGCCGATCACGTTCATGAGGACGCCGAAAAAATCGAGCACGTGCTTGGCGAGGATGTGGTTCGCCAACTCGAGCGCCGCTTGCGCTACGCCACCAAAGATCCGCATGGCCGGGACATCCCGAGCGTGCAGGATATCGAAGCTGCCACCTCCGCTCCCGCGCCCGAGGAAGCTCTCGGCTACGGCAAAAGAACATGAACCCCTTCCTGCGCCCATTTGACTTTCACCAAGTGTTCGTTTCCCCCTGGACCGACCAGATCGGAAGCTTCGGTTGGATCCTGCTCATGGGGTTTTTGGTAACCACCGCCTGCGGGCTCGTGGGAAATTACCTGATCCTTCGCCGGATGGCATTGGTGGGAGATGCCATCAGTCATAGTGTATTGCCCGGCCTGGTATTGGGATTCCTGCTCGCGAACAGCCGGGGGACGATTCCGATGTTTGTCGGCGCTGTTGCCGCCGCCATTCTTACCACCGTCCTCATCGAACTCATCCACAAGAAGTCCCGAGTCAAACCCGACGCCGCCATCGGCATCACTTTTTCAACTCTCTTTGCCATCGGGGTGATCCTCATCAGCATCTACGCCAGTAAGGTGGACCTGGACCAGGAATGCGTGCTTTACGGCGAGATCGGGATGGTTTGGAGCGATACGCCGGTCGTTGTGGGCTCCACTGCCCTTGGGCCGTCGTCCGTAGTGCGAATGGCCATCGTTACGCTCGCTACCGCCCTCCTCATCGCTCTGTTTTACAAGGAACTGCTGGTCAGTTCATTCGATCCCGGTCTGGCCTTTTCCCTCGGCATCAACGCCACCCTGGTCCATTACAGCCTGATGTCCGGGCTGTCTGTCATTGTGGTCAGCGCGTTCGAATCCGTCGGCGCCATCCTGGTGATCGCCATGCTCATCCTCCCGGGCGCCACCGCATCCCTTCTTTCGCTTCGACTGCCTGTGATCCTTGCTTTGACGGTCTTCCACGCGGCCCTGAGCTCGATCCTGGGAGTGCATCTGGCCCTCTGGGTCAACTGTTCGATTGCGGCCGCGATGGTTGTGACCGGCGCGCTCCTTTTCTGTCTGGCCTGGGTGTTCAGCCCCTCTCAAGGTTTGATCAGCCGCTGGTGGCAGCGGAGAAGACCGCAACTAACGAACGTCTTGCCGCAAGAGATTTGAAGACTTACCCCGCGCGGTTTTCCGCGCTGGCCCTTTGGAGGTCTGAACGAAGAGGGCTTAATTAAATTAGGGCTTGTCCCAAGAGCGTTATGCTCCTGAACTTTGTCGGAAACTTTGTCGCGAACTTTGTCGAAATGCCCCGAAATTCATTCCATTACTCGACAAAGTTTCCGACGAAGTTTTCGACAACGTTTAGGTGAGGCCGTTTTGGGACAAGCTCTATAATTAAGGTTGGAGTATCGCCCCGAAAGCGCAGGGCCGCGGGTGCTGACGCAAAGCTCCTCGAAGCGGAAGTCCGCGCGTTTGGGCGCGGAAGGGTGAAGGCGCCCTCCGCCTTCGGACATCGCTCTTGTTCGAGACTGGACGGGGCGATAAGCTCCGCTCGTGGTCAGTCAAATTAAGAAACGCCTGGAAAATGGGTTTGTGTCCTTTGCCTTGCGCCTTTCGGATGGGCGGCGTTACGCCGTTCCGCATCGGGATTTTATTCTCGTGTCACCGAAGATTGTCGTAGTCATCGATGACGACCAGTTCGCCGTCAGCATCAATCCGCTTCATATCGCATCGATCGACGATCTCACGCCGGCCGGCTGATCGTGGGTCCAGTCTTAGGACCATCCGAAATTGCTGAAGGCGTTGCATTCCCGAGCCGTTTCGGCCACACTCGCACACCGATTGAAGATGGGCACCAGGACGCATCTGGCCCACCTATTCTGGCAGCACCGAAACCAATGAAAAGCACGATACTATCGACCGACCCCTTTTCGTTTATTCCGGGCTGTTGGAGCTTCTTGATGACTTTGTCCAGGGCATCAAGCGTGCCGCCGATGAGGCCGTAGTTGCGCACCTCCGTATCGCCGCCCGGCGCGATGGCGATGGCGATGGATTCCTTGTGGACGTCCAGACCGATGTAATGCACTCTTTTGTTCAGGTGTTTGGTTTCCTTATGTTATCAATGACCCAGCCTCGGGCCGGGTTTCTAACAGGGTGGATCGGTCCGCACTCGCGGATAACCCACGTTTCAAACGGAATCAAACACCCGCTTTTTCACTTTGTTAAGCCATATGGTCTAGCCTGTATGACTGTTCAGGACCTCCTCAATTGCGCGAAGCCGCTCCTCTTTGAAAACGAGGAAGAAGACTACCAGTATTCTTTAGGCGGGACGTGCTTCCTCGCGAAATTCAGAGGCTCTCATTACGCAATCACTGCGTCTCACTGCCTGCGTGGTTATCCTTATGAGGCTGTTCGGATCGATCACGACCCTCAGGATTCATCCTTCCTTCCACTGTCTTGCTTTCATCGCATTGAGCCACCGACAAGTTCCGACACTGACTGGGCAGATGTGACTTTGATCGAGGTCGCAGAGAAACTGCTCACGGAGCACAAGCGGAACTCATCAGATTGGCTAGACGTGGACTACTTGATTCAGCGTGACCTTAGCCTTCATCCCGGGATGCAACTTGCGTTTCGCGGATTTCCTTTTGAGACGGGCGAGATCGATTACGATGAGAAGTCGATTGCGCGCGCAGGGTTCTGTGCTGACGCGTCGTTCGTTCGACAGAGTTCTTACTATCGTTGCCATATCGTTAAGTTCAATGATCTCACGCAGATCAAAGATGTGAATGGGCTGAGCGGTTCTCCTCTCTTCCCAATTGTTCCGGTGGAGGGCGGCTCCGCATATCATTTTGCAGGGATGCTAATTCGAGGCAGCTCGGCATTGGGACTCGGGTATTTTATCGAGACGTCTGTGATTTTCCGAGCATTGCTCAAGCTCCGAGCTTAAAAGGCTAACCAAGACGCTGGTCGTGCCGAGAAAAGCCCGGGACGTTGGAATAGGGGTGACACCCCTTGAAACTCGTCAATGTTACCCAGTGGGTGCGTCAGCGGGTGCTGATCAATCCCACCCGACCAAAGACTAGTCAACAGGTCGGTAGCCGAACCAAAGTGCGATCGTCGAGAGACGGTGTGCGAAGCAGAGGGAAGGCGAGGATGCAGGCCGCGGAATTGAACCCCGAAAAATGTATAGTGGTGGTCAAAGGATAAGCCTGGGAAACCAGAGTG
>CAZCUL010000128.1:0-5960 GCA_964501475.1 uncultured Verrucomicrobiota bacterium
TCCAATTCCCAAAGGGTTTTCAGGGGGCCCGGCAAGGCGGACGCGCAGCCCGGGACGCCCCGTTTTGTTGCGGTAAAGCTTCGTCGCCGCGCCGTTCTGCGCCACCACCAGGTCCGCCCGGCCATCTGCGTCGTAATCGCAAACAGCCGCGCCCCGTTGTTCACCATAAATGCGCAATCCGCTCTCGGCTCCGGAAATCGCATCGAAATTTCCCCTTCCGTCACCGCGCAGCCAAAGGCCGCGGCCGGCATCGTAACGCGACGTCTCCGGCTCGACTGCGAAGAAGTTCTGGCTGAGGAAAACATCCTCGTTTCCATCTCCGTCCAGATCGGCCACGCATATTGCGAAAGCAGGCGCGAGCTGGGCTTCCATGGGCAGGGCGCGCGCCTCGAAATGATCGCCTCGATTCAAAAAGAGCGTCGAATCGAACCAGTTGGCCTCGTGCATCTGATGGAGCTTTCCCGCAAAAAGTTCCTCGCTGGTGCCTTTGGCGTAGGCGGCATAGGTGTCGAATTGCTCACGCAGCCAGGGCATGGCGGCGCCGGCCACATGGTATGGCTGTAACGGCAGCCATTGCTTGCGTTGCGAATTGAAGTAATTCTCGGCCAATTCCACGAAGCCGTCCCCCTCCACGTCTGCAAAATAGATGCGCAGCCCGGCCTGGCTGAAAGCTTCGTGCTTCCTGTTCCGGCCCCAATTTGAAGCCACGATATCCAGACGCCCGTCGCCGTCAAAATCGCCGGTGCTCACGCCGTTCCACCAACCCCGATAAGCGGCGAGGCCAAGCTCGGACGTCGTTTCGGACAGGTTCCCATTTTCGTTTCGGAACACTCGCAACGGTCCCCATTCGCAGGCCAGAATCAGTTCCGGATCACCGTCGCCATCCAGATCGGAAAAGACCGCCCCGCTGACAAGGCCGATGCCTTCGAAGAGGTCTTGGTTTGACTGGTCGGGTTGAAAGCCCCGCGCCCCCCCACGAAACAGAAGAGAGGATGCCGCTTGGGGATACTTCGCCGGGATAACTCGTCCGCCCACGAACAGGTCCAGAGAGCCATCCCCGTCAAGGTCGGCCAACGCCAGCGGTCCGGTGCTCGACCTTTGCCCCGGCAACGAGTCCTGGACGCGTTGCGCTTTCAAATCGTATTCGCGGGCCACGCTCCCATTGGTGAGTCCGTCCTCATAATTTGAAGAACCAGCCAGGATTCGAACCCTTTGACCGTCGCGCCAGGCCAGTAACGAGTTTTGGTCGCGCGTGACCGCCTGGCTCCAGGGCGAACCGCTCAAACGCTCGAAGCCGCCCTGGCCATTGTTACGATAGGCCGCAAATTGGCCGCCGCGGCCACTCCCGATCAGCAAATCCTCCCAGCCATCGCCATCGATGTCGCACCAGGCCACGCCCGGCCCGAGCTGGCTGTATCGGCGCGGCAACGACGGCTGCAGCGCGAAATCGTCAAACTCGGTCTCCTGGTGCGTGTGCTGCAGCAAATGGCCCACATCCTCGAAGGCCGGTCCGGAAAGTCCAGCGACCTTTTCCGGCGGAGGCCTTTCTGCCTGGCTTTCGTCGATTTCATACAGGCCATTCGGTTGGAGGCTCTTAATCACGGATCGCAGGCCGCTTCGCCACCGGACTTCCAACTGCATCGGAGCTTTGCCGGCCGCAAAAGTCCGCAGCGGTTCGTCGCTGGAAAGATAACGGCCGCCACTAATGATCTCCTGGCTCTGCGGCACCGGGCCGCCAGTCAGTTTGATCCTCGCGCCGATTCCATGAGTATTGGGCGCTTTGCCTTTGAGCCGGACCGCTACACGCGGCGCCACCGTGTCGTTGCGATAAATCCCCGCAGCAGTGTTCAAATTGTTCACCACCACATCCAGGTCTCCGTCTCCATCCAGGTCGGCCAGTGCCATTCCGTGCGAGATACCGGAGGTGTGGAAGCCCCATTCCGCGCCGGTCTCGGCGAATTTCATGTTCCCGAGGTTGCGGAAGGCCAGGTTGGGAAGGGCAAGGCGGGGGAAAATCTTTCGCAAACGGAGTTGCTCGGTGCGCGAATGATCTTGAGCGCGCTTCATCGCTTCCAAACGCATTAACACGTCCACATTCATGCCGTCGCGCTCGAAACCGTTCGAGACCAGCAGATCCTCATAGCCGTCCAGGTCCACATCCAGGAAAATCGGCGTCCAGGACCATTCAGAGGCTTCCAGGCCGGCATACTGGGCAATCTCGGCGTAGGTGCCATCCCCCCGATTCAAAAACAGCGTGTTCCTCGGATACTGCGGCCGGTTATCGATTTGGCCGGGAGAGAGGATCTCGGGCTTGATATCAATCCGTTGGGAATGCCGCCGCTCGTGTTCGCGGCTCAACATGTCCACGACAAAAATCTCATCAAAGCCGTCGCGGTTGATGTCGGCAAAATCAACTCCCATCGCCGAGAGTGATGCCTGCCGAATCGCCAGCGGATCGATGGCCTGGAAACGGCCTTTGCCATCGTTGATCCAGATTCGCTCCGGCGACTTGAAGTCGTTGCAAACATAAATGTCGGGCGCACCGTCGCCATTGATGTCCCGCATCATCACGGACAAGCCCCAATCGAAGGGCGGCTGAGCCAGCGGCTGGCCGTGTTCGTCCAGAAAGGTCCCGCCGGTGAAGGAGACAGGATGGAAGCCGCCTTTCCCGTCATTCAAAAAGAGGACGTCCGCCTCGCCATTTTCGTCATGGCCGAACTTGCCGCCTCCTTCCCCCATGCTGATCCGAAACGTAAAGCGGTTGGTCAAATCCGGATGAGACATGGGAACTCCGTCAATCGCGGTCACGACCGGCTGGCCAGCGATCATTTTGATGGAGAATTTCGTGTTTGGTTGATCGCGGATCGTGACGGTGCGGTAATTGGCGACGTAACAGTCCAGGTCGCCGTCGCCATCCACATCGGCCAATGCCATCGACATCCCCCCTTTGCCTGGATTCAAACCCGCCGCCGGCGACGCGCGCTGAAAGCGGCCGCTGCCGTCGTTGAGGAACACGTGGGTGCCCTTTCCGACGGAGTTCACGATCAAATCCAGATCGCGATCTCCATCGATGTCGGCCAGGACGGCCCCGGTCGAATCGAGTTCCGGACAAGCGACGCCGGCGGCCGCTGCCACCTCTTCGAACTTCCAGTTTCCGAGATTGCGAAAGAGGGCGTTCGGTCCGTCCAACTGACAGAAATAAAGGTCGCATTTCCCGTCGCCGTCCACATCGCCTGCCGCCACTCCGGAACCGTTCAAAAGGATCTGGTTGGTCAGATGGCGGTCTTCGGAAAGCAGATTGGTAAAGGTGAGGTGCGTTTGCGCGGGGGTGAGCATGGTGAAGCCTGTTTTGCCTGCCTTGGGGACGGACAACTCGATGCGCCGGTAAGCCTCCTGCGCGCAAGCGGACCCGATCAGGGCAGTCCATGCGATCCACCCAAAGCACACTCTGAAAAGTCTGATCCGGCAGTCGTTCATGACAAGTGAAAATGAATCGGTTCACACTCTAAAGCCCTGGTTCACTTTGCGCCAGCCCCGGCGGGCGCGAATTCTGATTGGAAACCGCGTTCTGAACTGTTACCTGAATGCAGGTATGCGAGACGGCTTTCACTCGATTTATTCTCACGGATTCATGCGGGCGGCCGTTTGTGTCCCATTTGTCAAAGTGGCTGATCCGGCGTTTAATCTGGAACGGACCATCGAGCTGGCCCGCGATGCTTCCGCGCGAAACGCCGCCGTCACATTGTTTCCCGAGCTGGGTATGACCGCCTACTCGAACGAAGATCTCTTTCAGCAGGATGCCCTTCTGGACGCGGCTCGCGAGGCACTGGCCAGCCTGCGGAAGGAGAGCGAAGAGCTCAACCCGGTCCTGATTGTGGGGGCGCCGCTGCGGTTTGAAGAGAAGCTCTTCAACTGCGCGGTCATTCTCTATCGCGGACGGATCCTTGGGGTGGCGCCCAAGACCTACCTGCCGAACTACCGAGAGTATTACGAGAAGCGGCAGTTCACTTCCGGCCGCTATGCTGTCCATCACGCCGTGAATCTCCTGGGCGAGATCGTTCCGTTTGGCAACGACCTGATCTTTGCGGCTGAAAACATTCCCGGGTTTAAACTGCACGTCGAGATTTGCGAGGACGTTTGGACTCCCATTCCGCCCAGCACCTATGCGGCCCTGGCCGGGGCCACGGTCCTGGCCAACCTTTCAGCCAGCAACATCACGATTGGCAAGGCGGAATACCGGCGCGGCCTTTGCGCTTCCCAATCCGGGAGGTGCATTGCCGCTTATCTTTATTCCGCAGCCGGCCCAGGCGAGTCCACCACCGACCTGGCCTGGGATGGGCATGCCTTGATTTACGAGAATAACGATCTGCTGGCCGAAGCGCGCCGGTTTGCCAATGAGGAACAGGTCATCACCGCCGACATTGACCTGGAAAGACTGATGCAGGATCGGATGCGGATGACCAGCTTCAATGATTCGGCCGGCGACTGTCGCGAGCGCCTGCGCACCATGCGCGCGATTTTTTTCCAGTTCGAAACACCGCGCGGCAAAGTGCCGCTGCAGGGCGAGATCGCGAGATTTCCGTTCGTTCCGAGCGATCCTGAAGTGCGGGATCAACGTTGCTTTGAAGCTTACAACATCCAGGTGCATGGGCTGGCCAAGCGGCTCTCGAGCGCCGAAGTCGAGCGGGTGGTCATTGGCGTCTCGGGCGGCCTCGATTCCACCCAGGCCCTGATCGTGGCAGCCAAAACGATGGACCGGCTGAATCTGCCGCGGGGAAACATTCTGGCCTACACGATGCCGGGCTTTGCCACCAGCGAGCACACGCTGAAAAACGCGCGGCAGCTCATGGAGGCCTTGAACGTCACCGCCGGCGAGATCGATATCCGGCCGTCATGCATGCAGATGTTCAAAGACATTGGCCATCCTTACGCCAAAGGTGAACTGGTTTACGACATCACCTTTGAGAATGTGCAAGCAGGCGAACGAACGTCACACCTTTTCCGGCTGGCCAATTTCCACAAAGCCATCGTCGTCGGAACCGGCGATCTGAGCGAGTTGGCACTCGGCTGGATGACTTATGGCGTGGGAGACCATATGTCCCATTACAATGTCAATGTCTCGGTCCCCAAGACGCTTATCCAGCATTTGATCCGATGGGTGATTCATTCGAAGCAATTCGAAGCGGACGCGAGCGCGGTCCTTCAATCCATTCTGGACACGGAAATTTCGCCCGAACTGGTTCCGCACCGCGCCGGCGAGTCGGCTCACCCTGCGCAAAGCACCGCTGAAACCGTGGGTCCCTACGAGCTGCAGGATTTCAATCTCTATTACATCAGCCGGTTCGGTTTTCGGCCCAGCAAGGTGGCTTTTCTGGCTTGGCACGCCTGGAGTGATAAAAAGCGCGGCACCTGGCCCGACTTATTGCCTGCCGAAAAGCATCGCGAATACGATCTTCCCGCCATCAAAAAGTGGCTGGATGTCTTCCTTGATCGCTTCTTTCGCACCAGCCAGTTCAAACGTTCGGCCATTCCGAACGGACCGAAGGTCGGTTCCGGCGGTTCGCTCTCGCCGCGTGCTGATTGGCGCGCGCCAAGCGACTCGGAAGCCGACGTTTGGCTGGAGGAGTTGCGGGCGAACGTGCCAGACTAAATGACAGCCGCCAACTTTAGGAACTGGAATGCGTTGGAGCGCCCGCTCAGCGGATCCGGATCTTGGTGGAGCGGATTTTGCCCTGAACTTTTTTGAAGAGGGGATGGCGGCGGACCGGTTCGAGATCCGGATCTTTTACCAGCCATTTAAAATTCGAGTAGCCCAGCTCAATGGCCCGCGTCAGAGCCGCAATTGCCCGGGGCACTTTTTTGGTCAGCGCATAGCTGCAGGCGAGATTATAAAAAGTTTGAGGATCGTCGGGACGCATTCGGGCGAGCTCTTCATCGATCTTCAGTCCTTCTCCGAACTT
>CAZCUL010000129.1:0-13601 GCA_964501475.1 uncultured Verrucomicrobiota bacterium
TTGGTGCACCGTCTGGCACCCCGCTGGGGTGCTGCTTCTTTGCCAACCCTTTCCGGAGGTCTCCGCTACGCTGCGACCTCCGGCTACCTTCTGGCACCGCTTTGCGGTGCTCGGCACTGACAGAAAATGTCCAAACTCCAGGGACGGCGCGCTGCGCCGTCAGCGCCGCGTTCAGCGGCGCAGCCATTCCGCCCGCTGCGGCGCGGGCGGGGACACCGCAGCGCGATGTCCCTACCAGTTTCAGGAAGAGAAGGTTCATGGAGAGGAATGCTCGCGCACTGCGCACGATTGGAGACAGCCTCGCGGAAAACACTCCATCCTCGGCGAAGATACCAGCCGTACGCGGATCGCTGGAAAGAGCGGGCTCCGCGCTCCCTTGGCTCGGCCTTAGGCTCGGATCGCGTCCACCACCCGCTTATCGCGGCGCTCCGGACCGAGGCGCCGCGTCGCGCCCATGGCGTCGAGCATCGAATTGTACACGTCGATCGCTTCGGCTCCGAGGTCGAGGATTTGGCCGGTCTTGAATCGGCCGTTGGCGCCGGTGATGGCGTGGAAAACGCCGGACAACTCGCGTTTCACGTCGTTGTGGCGGCCGTCTCCCGATTCGGTTGAAATCGTGATCAGGGAATTCTCCAGGATGGTTCTGCCGTTCGATTCGACCGCTTCCGGTCCATCGAGGCGGCTCAGGAAATAGGCGACTTCCCGCATCTTCAGGTGGGCATGGGCCCGCAATTGATCGTTTTTCTTGTTTTCGTTGAACTCGTGCCACCATTCGTGGCTGCAACCGCCGGAGCCGGACTTCTTGCGCTGGCCGCCATCGTCGAATTGAAAGACTTTCCTGCCATCGTATTCGTAGTCGCCCTTGAGCCGGATGCGTTCGCCCGCTGCCAGGAATGTGACCGACCCGAACCGAACGCGGTCGCATTGAATGGCCAAGGCGTACAGGTCGGCCATCAAGCGCCATTCCGAGGTCAGCTCTTCGAGCGTGATGTCGATGCCTTCGCCGCCGGGATCGGCCTCGCCTCCGTGAAGGAGGTGGGACGGCGGCGGCATTTCAGGGACCTGGTAAGCCTTTCTCTCCATCGAGTAAGCGCGTTGCTCGAATTCGCGGATGCGATCGAGGTGTTCGGCAATGCGCGCCTTGGACGCCGCGCCCAGGGGCGAATTGGCGCCGGTGTAGAATTTGTATTGATCCACCACCGAATCCAGCACACTGCGGCGCTGGCGTTGACTCCGGGGATCGATGGAGAATTCCGCGGGAGCAGACCCAAAGATACGCTCGAAGAGATCGCGCGGTTTCTCTTGCATGGTGGCGGCGACGGTGCCGTCTTCGTTATAACTATGGACATACCGGCTGACTCGGCTGCGGCGGAAGAAGGTGCCTGCAACCAGCGTGGGGACCATTCCGGGCGGAAGTCCATCCGGATAACTGGCCCGCCGGACCACCTGATCGATCGAAGGGCCGCCGGCTTTGGCCTCGCCATTGGGCGGTTCGGCCGTGAAGGCCCCGGCCGAGCCGTCGTAATGCGCATTGCTCCCCGATTCGTCGCAACGGATCTGATCGACACTGCGCATGATGAGGAGCTTTTCGCTGAGCGGCTTGAGGGGCTCCAGAACACCATCGAAACCTTCGGTCTGAAGCGGCGCTGGAATTCCGAGTCCGAAAAAGACGTTAAATGCCCTTGCCGGGACGACGCCTGGTGGAACCGCCACGGCAGTCGAGACGAGCATTTCCTCCAGCAGAGGCAATCCGATGGCGACGGTTCCCAGCCCTTTGAGCATTGTGCGCCGGCTGAGCTGTCCCTTTTTCATTGTAATATGAGGTGCGTTCATTGGTTGGATTCCGTTTGAGTTTTCTGCACTAAATCGCTCATGACGACGGCCCTGATCAGGCTAACGTACGTTCCCCCATTTTTTTGCGCTGTTTCATGAATTCTTTCAAGGATGGATTCATCCGCCTTGACCAGCGGGCGGCCCAGCGCGAACTGCGTCACCTTGCGCGTGATGCCTTTCCGAAGGCGCTCGCTTCGGGCCATCAACTCCATGAGTTCGGCGGAGGATTGATAAGGAATAGCTTCTTCAGACCCGGGAAAGAGAATCTTGCCGTCGTCGCGCAACCTGTTTCCATGCTCGTCTTTTTCGCGGTAAGTCCCGAGCCCGTCGAATCTCTCGAGCCCAAAGGCGAACGGTTCGAACTTTTCGTGGCAGCCGCCGCAGGAGGGATTGGCCAGCCGCTGCTCGGCGATGGCACGCTGCGTCAGTCCCGGTTTGGTCGGCACCGGCGTCGTATCCACACAAGGCGGCGGGTCTTCCACTTCGCCATAGAGGAGATCGTGGAGGACAAAAAGCCCGCGAGCGACCATTGACGCCTGGTCGCCGCCCACGGTCAGGACGCTGCCATGCGTCAACAGTCCGCCGCGGCCAGGGACCGACGAAAGGTCGTAGCGCGACACCCCTTTGCCCTGCGAATAAATCTCGTCGGGCGCCAGCGCCCGGTTATAAATGGCCACGAAATGGAAGGCGCCTTTCCACAAACGGTCCTTTGAGGTTTCATTAGCCAGGGCGAGTTGAAAGCCGTCCGCCCAATTCGAGAAGTCACCTCCCACGTCGTTGGCGGCCTTCTGCTCGCCATCCACATAAAGCTTCGCCCTTCCGGACGCGTCGCGCGTGTAAACGACATGGGTCAGCCGCGTCTCGACCAAACCGCCCGGACTGCTCAAGCTGGGCATGCCATTGCCGTCGGTCAGGGTCGTGCGGAGGCGGATGTCGAATCTGTTCCCCTCCTGGCCGAGCGTCAAGTTCCGCTGGCCGGTTCCCGACGAGAGCGTAAGGATGCGGGCCGGTCCGCTTTGGCTTCTATCGCCGGGGGTGATCCAAAGCTCGAGTGAGAGGGCTTTCGATTTCTTGATCGCGTCGATCAGCCTCTTTGGCGGAGTGGGAGTCGTAATCAGGGTCGAGCCGTTCACGATCAGGCTGCCTTCGCCCCACTTGACCGCCGAGGTATCCGTAATCTTGAGGGCGAGCGGATCGTCGGCTCCCGAAACGTCGCGGATGGTATCGCCCTTTCCTTCTTCGAAAACATAAAGCGCCAGCAACCCGCCGGAGGTTTCGGATTTGGGCGTTCCCCTTTCGAATTTCCGCACCCCCGCTGTGGCGGCGGCGCTCCATTCCAAACCGTAATGTCTGGCGAGATGCGGTGTCACGTAAGTAACCTGGGCGTTCACCAGGTCCCAGAGCGGGCGCTTCTGCTCCCAGGCGATCTCCTTGAAGAAAGCCAGTGTTTCCTCGCGCATATCACTCGCCAGTTTTTCATCCCAGCGAGGAAACTTCTTGGCATCCGGCCGCAGATTCTTGAGTCGATCCAAATGCAACCATTCTTCAAGGAATCGCGAAGATCTCTCGAGCGCGCGCGGGTCCTGAAGCATGCGCTGCACCTGCGCCTCGACGCGGCTGCGATCCGAAAACTCGCCGGCATCCGCCGCCCGCATCAACTCCTTGTCCGGAGGGGCGCCCCAAAGAATGTAACTCAAGCGCGACGCCAGTTCGTGGTCGCTGGGCCGTCGAGCCGTGCCGGAACCGCGCTGTTCCTCGATCCGGTAAATGAACCGCGGCGCCTGCAGCATGGCCTCGACGATATAACTCGCCGCGTCGTTAAAATCCCCGCCCTCCTCCGCGATGCTCCTCGAGAGGGTCAGAAATGCGCCGATCTCATGTTCCTCGAGCGGTCCTCGTAGAACCCATTTGCCGATCCGGGAAATCAGCTCGCGCATACACGAATCGGAGAGCTCACGGCATTTCGTGTATTCTGCTGCGAATGCATTCACGTCCATCCGCGAAACGATGAGCCGGGCCAGCCGGGCATAGGCTTCGACGTGGCCGAGATCGACATTGAGATTGTAGGCGGTATTGTTGAAACCGTCGGCCCGCAGGTCGGGAGGCAAAATCCGGCGCGCATCCCGCTCGATATCCACGCCCACCGAGCTGCGAACCGTTTGGATGTATTCAGGCACGGTCAGACGCCGTAACCAGTTGTGGGCGCTGCGATCCACCACGTGCGCCAGCGGGGCATCCGCCTTGGCAGACCAGACCGCCCCGCCATCAATCCACTCGCGCAAGACCTTCTTCTCCTCAGCAGAGAGCGCGGGGCGCTCATCGGGCATCTCATCGGACTCGACGTACTCCCAAATCAGGCTTTCCTTTGATTTGCCGGGCACGATGGCCTTGCCGCTCTTGCCTCCCGCGAAGGCGGCATCTCTGTGCGACAAGTCCAGGCGGCCCTTCTTCTTCGCCGGCCCATGACATTCGACGCAATGTCGCGCGAGCAGCGGAGCAATTCGGGCATCGAAGTGTCGCGCGGCCTCGGCTGTTGCCGGAACCGGCTTTGCCTCTTGCGCAGGTTGGGGTTTCTGGGCGGGCGTTGCCGCCGGCTTCTGCTCCGGAACCTTCCGCGCCACCTGCGCCGGCGCCGCTTCCCCTCCAATACCCGCCTTGAAATTTTGCTCAACTTCCCCCGGCGACAAGCTCCGGTCGTAGATCGCCACCAAATGATAGGTTCCCAGCCATGGTCGATCACCTGTAAGTTCGTTGGCGAGGGTCAGGCGGAACGATTTGTTCCAATTCGAAGCATCGCCCGCGACGGTCTGTTCGCCGCTGAGCTTGCCGTTGACATAAACCCGCGCCCGGCCGTTGCCGTCACGCGTATAAACCAGATGGGTCAGTTGCGTCGTTGCGCTTCTGGCCGCCGAACTCAGCGCTGGAATGCCGTTCCCGCTCGTTTTCGTCGTTCGAAACCGGACCTCAAACCGGTCCCCATCCTGGCCCAGGGTGAAATTGCGCTCGTTGGGGTCCTGGGACAACGTCACGATGCGCGCCGGGCCGCTTTGGCCGTTGCCGGCCGGCCGAACCCAGGTTTCGATGGTGATTTCTCCGGACTTCTGCACCGCATTGATCACTTTGGCGGCCGGTTTA
Source organism: uncultured Verrucomicrobiota bacterium (assembly GCA_964501475.1). GTDB lineage: Bacteria > Verrucomicrobiota > Verrucomicrobiia > Limisphaerales > CAZCUL01 > CAZCUL01. The sequence continues at coordinate 4,969 of CAZCUL010000129.1, forward strand.
TCGGAGCGAATCAAAGTCTTGCCGCGCACTTCCAGCGCGCCGCCGCTGCGACGGATGGCATTGGAATCGGAAATCTTCAGGTCGAGCGGCTCGCCTGTGCCGGAACGGTCCTTCACAATGGCGCCGTCGGCTGGGCTGAAGTTGTAAAGAACCTGCAAGCCATCGCCAGTGCGGGCACTCGCTTGCGCCGGGATGGGGGCCGCTCCCCCCTCCGGCCCCGCCTTGAAGTTTTGTTCCACTTCCGCCGGCGACAGGCTCCGGCTGTAGATTGCCACCAAACGATAAGTGCCGAGCCAGGGCCGATCACTTGTGAGTTCATTGGCCAACGCCAGGCGGAATGATCCGTCCCAATTGGAAAGGTCGCCCGAGACGGTGCCTTCGCTGCCCGGTTTTCCATTGATGTGAATGCGCGCCCGGCCATTGCGATCACGTGTGTAAACCACGTGGATCAACGCCGCCGCCACACTTTTGCCCGCTGACCTCAATGACGGAATGCCGTTGCCGCCGGTTTGGGTCGTGCGCAGGCGAACGTCGAACCGATCTCCCTCCTGGCCCAGCGTAAAGTTGCGCTCCGCGGAATCCTTGGACAGCGTCACGATCCGCGCCGGGCCGCTTTGGCCGATGCTGGCCGGTCGAATCCAGGCTTCAATGGAGATTTCACGGGACTTCCGCACCGCCTCGATAATCTTCGAAGCCGGCTTGTCCGAACGAATCAACGTATTGCCGCGCACTTCCATCGCGCCGCCGCTGCGACGGATGGCATTGGAATCGGAAATCTTCAGGTCGAGCGGTTCGCCCACGCCCGAACGGTCCTTCACAATTTTGCCGTCGGCTGAATTGAAATCATAAAGCGCCTGCAACCCGTCGCGCGTGCGCGCCGCCCCCTGCGCGCTGGCGACCACCAACGTTATCAGGATTCCGAGGATGAAGATGGAGCCCGGGGATTTCGCAGCTCGCATGCGGCCAATACCTGTAACATGTTTCATTTCGCTTTGTTATGACGGTAAAGAGCCGGCTGTCATTCGAGATTTTCAGCTCTTTTTCCGAGCAAGCCGGTTTACCTGCCGGGGCCCATGTTTCACCTTGAACACGGTCCGGCACTATGTCCATCGTTTTTGGTATGTTCTTGGCACCCATGAACCTTCGTCCGCCAGAAGCGGGCGCAGGCTCAAAGCTTACGTCCGTCGGGATTACAGATACGAACGGCTTCTTCGCGTTTCGGGGAGCGGAAAGCCGGTTTTATCGCTTTCGTGTGAATCACGCCAGCGACGGGACACCTCGCGGATTCTCCGAACCCTATTCCACCGAAGGCATGCCGCTGGACAAGTGCGCCAGCGGTTCGTAGAAAAATAGTCAGGAACGGGAGCCGGAGGAAGTATCGTCTCTTGCGGCGGTTGGAGGGCAGTCACCACCAAGCCCATTCGATCGAACGGCGAAACTTTTCCCGAGGTTCACCACAAAAACAAGAGACAGCCCGCCTTCTGAAATTGCCGCTGCTCGGTCAACGGAATTGACATAGCCACTGTCAGCCGCTACTGTCTGACAGTATGAAAACGATTTCGCTCCGTACCCTGGTCCGCGAACCGCTCAAGGTAAAACGCATGACGCGCACCGGCCAATCCGTGCAAGTCACGGACAACGGTCACCCGCTCTGGATCCTCCAACCCGCCGCTGGCACGGCCACCGACGAAGCGGAACGCCGCCGGGCGATTGACGAAATCCTGGACGAGGTGCTGCGCGAAAAGCCATCGAAGATTAGCCTCTCGAAAATCGTCCTTGAGTCGCGGCGATGAGAGCCTATGCCGACACCAGCTTCCTGGTGAAACTTTTGACACAAGAGCCGGGAACGACGGCTGCTGTGGCCCTTTACCGCAGAGTCGGCCGACCGCCAGTGTTTTTCCTTCCACTGCATGGTTTGGAGGTTGGCAACGCCATTCGTCAGCGAGCTTTCCATCAGCGCCATACCACGCTGGCTTCCGAACGGGCAGCGATCAAGCGGGAGCGCGACACATCGCTCGCTCTGCTCCATAAATTCATTGCTCGCCGCGCCTTCATTGAAATCACGGTGGATATGGACACAGCGATTGAAGCAGCACGAGGTCTATCCGAGAAGCACACCGAGCGACTCGGCTGCCGCGGGTTCGACCTGCTGCACGTGGCGTTGGCGCTCACACTCGAATGTGAAGCCTTTCTGACCTCCGACCGCACCCAAGGCGCACTGGCCCGCGGCGAAGGTCTGGACGTAACCATCAGTGCGCTTTAAGTTTGGGAAAGCAAGTCAGAGCCTCCTCACGTCCCCGCCTACGGCTTTGAGATTTGGAGGTGAAAGCCCTCCATGTACGTCCGCCAGCTGGGGAAGAGAGGAATCGTCGCTCCGACCATTGCCATTCGTCCATAGCCGTTTGTTCATTCCCTTCTTGCAAGGCAGGAGCGGGCGGGCCGTTGCGTGGCGGTGCGTTCGCGACTCAGAGCAACAAGACCCAAGCAGCTCCGCGCACTCCAAACGCTGGCGCGATTTGAAACTCCTCAACACTTCACTTTCCGCTCTTGTAGGAACTCCGGGCTTGGTCCCGGTGGGCCCAGGACCGAAGGGCGGCTGACAAGTCCGCTTATTCTTGCCAGGAAATCTTCTTGCCAAAAATCAGTAATGGTTCGATTCGCCAGTGAATCGTTGGCAAGAAAATTGACGGCAAGAAGATGGATCTGAAATCCGCTATGGGTCCTGCCTGATTTGGAAGAAGCTTGAGCCTGAACAGGCCCGCTGGCTTCACTGCTGCACTTTCCGCGGGTCTTCCTTGTCTGTTTCCTGAAGGGCCTTCATGTGCGGCTGGAGCGCGGCCTCACTTTGGCAAAAGATTGGACTCTATTGCCTGCGCGTTCCGAGATCTGCCATCCCTTTCGGGAGTTGATGGAGCGAGCGAATCTCCGCGGCTGAGAGCGCACGGTCGAATATGGCCAGCTCATCCAGATAGCCCACGTAATTCAGCCCGAGCATGACCAGCACTTTCTCCGGGTCCCAGGTAAAGGTCTGGGGGCGAGGGGAAAGCTGGCCACGAAACTCACCATTCGAATAGAGCCGCGCAACGCCGTTGGACTGGCTGGTGTTGAAATTCTCCCAGGTGAAAACCACGTGCATCCATCGGTCGCGGCTGATGGGCGGTTGCGGAACCGTTACGAGCGGCTTCTCGTCTTGCGGAATTTGACTCCAGTCGCGTCCGGCAGGGTTCCAGACCTTGAAATCGGCATAGGCACCAAGCCGAAAAGGAATCGAATTGGTCCGCTTCTCAAACTCCACAAAGAAAGCCGCATCGTTCCACTCGCGCGGCGTGATCTGGATGGGATCACAAAAGCCCGCCGGCAGATCTTCTTCCCGACTGGTGCGCAGCCACACCGACACCGTCCCGCTCCAGTCCTGGGTTCGATACAAGACGTTGTGGTGTCCTTGAAAGAACACCATTTCGCTACTCTTCCGATGAAACTGAAGCGCGTCCCCATATCGTCCCGCTCCCTGCGCAATCGTTACCACTCCGCTCGAGGGCAAACCAGCTTTGCCGGTTCGGGGATGTTTCATATTGGCCGCTGAAAAGAGCGTGCGATCCGCGAGCGCAAAATCCGCGTTGGGTCCCTGATCGAACGAAGCGTAAAATGTCAATGACCGGCCGAGCCTGCCCGAATTGTTTGGCGTAGCGCAACTCCCGAGGAGCAGGATAAGCGACAGACTTGCCCCATAAAACCAGAAAGTTCTCATGCCAGCCATTTACGGGGTTGCCGCCGCCCTTGCAAGCCTCGCGGCGCGGCGGTGAAGTCGTCCCTTCAGGCCCGCAGGTGTTCGATGGCGACAATATGAATCTGATTGGCGAGATGCTCGGGCCAGTAGGTGACGCGGGCATCTCAGTTTCTGAACCGGTTGATCAGCTCACGGCGTTTGTTCCCCTCACCCCGGCCCTCTCCCGCGGGGAGAGGGTCAGGGTGAGGGGAATGACGTCGTGGGCTAATTGCCGTTTGGCCGGTGGGGGCATGTCGGTCCCAGACCTGGAGAAGGAGTCACAACGGAGGTCCGAACCCCATAGCCGTTCGGCTCTGGTGGTTGTAACAACTAGATTCTGAACCGTCAACAAGGCGGTTTCCGAAAGCCTACTGCTCACAACACTTCCTCTCCGGCGTTTTCGAGGGTGGTCATCGAAACGGCAACGCTATCTTGCTGGAAGCGGCCATCCTGGGTAATTGACGGCGCCATCCCGCACGCCGAATAGGCTCTCCAACATTGAATTGAAGCGCGGTTGTTTCGTCTGTACAACGATTTAGTGGTTTTCCAGAACGGGATGAGATTGCCTCAAAAACTCCTGCTCGCTTCAGCCGTAAGCTGCTTGGTCTGGACTGGACCTGCCGGCGCAAGTGACGTCGCGGTGCGGGCCGAAGCCATGCGTCTTCTCAAGGCGAATTGCCTGAACTGCCACAACGAGGAGAAGGAAAAGGGCGGGCTCGTCCTGACCAGCCGCGAACGGGCGCTCAAAGGGGGGGATAACGGGCCCATCTTGACGCCGGGCAAGGCCGACGAAAGCCAGCTTGCAAAGCTGGTCCATGCGGAAGCCGACCCGCACATGCCCCCCAAGAAACAGCTTTCCGCTGAGCAGATTCAGACTCTTCGAGCCTGGATTGATGCGGGGGCGGACTGGGATGAAGCAATCCTGGGGGAAGCTGCTCCCGCGATCAAGCCGGTCACCCTTGGCCCGTTGCCTCCCGCCTATCAGCCAGCCCTGGCCGTGGCGTTGTCGCCTGACGGAAAACGCCTCGCGGCTAGTCGCGGCGCCCATATTTACATCCATGACCTTGGCGAAAAGGACTTTCCCATCGTTCACCAGTTGGAACAGCACCGGGACGCTGTGCAATCCATCGCGTGGAGTCAGGACGGACGCTGGCTCGCTTCGGGCGGCTTCCGCGAGATTTGTTTGTGGAACGCTGAATCCTTTGAAGCCGCGAAAACATTCACCAACATCGCGGGGCGGGTCACGGCTCTCGGCTTTCAATCCGACAACGCGATTTTGGTGGCCGGAGAGAGCGTTCCCGGGGGCGATGGGAGTGTCTCTTTCTGGTCGGTCGAATCGGGCGATCTTCAGGACAAATGGCCGGCGCATGCCGACAGCGTCTTGAGTGTGTGCGTTGCTTCCGGGAGAGAGCTTCTCGCCACCGCCGGGGCTGATAAGCTCGTCAGGCTTTGGCAGGGCCCAACAGAAAAGGCAAAGTTCGAAGGGCACCTGGCCCATGTCCTCGCGCTGGCCTTCAACCACGACCAGACCTGGCTGGCCAGCGGAAGCGCCGACCGCGTGCTGAACATCTGGGATGTCGAAACCGGCGAACAGAAGATCAAACTGCGCAAGGGCCTTCCAGGCGTGACTGCCCTGGCCTGGGTTGCGGAAGGGAAGACTCTTTACGGCGCATTTGAAGACGGAACGGTGCGGCGCTTCACCGACTTCAAAACGCACTCGGGAATGGAACGGTCGGAGGGCGCAAAAGCGCGCGTGATCGGCAATGCCGAACAGATGCTCTACAGCCTGGCCGCGACTGCTGATGGCAAGACAGTTTACGCCGGCGCTCACGATGGCGGCGTTTATGCATGGAGCGGCGATGGAAAGCTGCTCGGAAAACTGGCCGCGCAAGCCCGGAGCGAAGCGAAACAGGATTCGGCTCAGGCTGAGTCCCCTCCCGAGGCAGCTTCCAGCACTGCTTCCTCGAATCGCAGGCTGAGCTTCGTCAACGACGTGTTGCCGGTGCTAAGCAAAGCGGGCTGCAACGCGGGAGCGTGTCACGCCAAGCCAGACGGTCAAAACGGTTTCAAACTCTCGGTTTTCGCTTACGATCCGCAGTCCGATTACAACGAGATCGTCAAGGATTCCCGCGGACGCCGCGTCTTTCCGGCTGCGGCCGAAGAGAGTTTGATTCTGCGAAAGCCGACGTTGGCCATCGATCATGAAGGCGGCGAACGCTTCCCCCGCGGATCGAAACCCTATCAATTGCTGGTCGAGTGGGTCCGGCAAGGCATGCCCTACCGTCAGCCGAACGAACCCGAGCTGGTCGAGATCGCCGCTCATCCGCCGGAACAGCGTTATGAGAAAGGCGCCAGGCAGCAGCTAAAAGTCGAGGCTCGCTACTCGGACGGAAGCGCAAGGGATGTGACGCATTTGGCCGAGTTCGATTCGAACGACAAGGAGATGGCCCGCGTTGATCACAACGGCAGAGTCAGTGTCGGAAGCCTGAGCGGCGAAGGGGTGATCATCGCCCGGTTCATGGGGCACGTGGACGTTTCGCGGATCACCGTCCCCGCCGAGAAGGTCTTGCCGGAATCGATCTATGCGGCGTTGCCGGTGAACAATTTCATTGATGAACACGCGTATGCCCGCTTCCGGAAACTGGGGTTGTTTCCTTCGGACCGATGTACGGATGGAGAATTTATCCGGCGGGCGTCTTTGGATGCCATCGGGCGGCTGCCCGACGCCGAGCGGGTGCGCGGGTTTTTGCCGGAGACAGATTCCGGGAAACGAAGGAAGCTCATCGACGAGCTGCTGGCGCACCCTGCCTATGCCGAACATTGGGCAACCAAATGGGGCGATTGGATCCGGCCCAACCCGGCGCGCGTGGGCGTGAAGAGCGTTTACGTGCTGGACCAGTGGCTTCGCGAGAGCTTCCGGCGAGACAAACCTTACGACCGGTTCGTGCGCGAGATCATTACCGCCCAGGGGAGCACCCATCAGGTCGGACCCACCGTCCTCTTTCGCGACCGCCGGCAGCCTGAGGATGTGACGACGGTCGTGAGCCAGATTTTTCTGGGCACCCGCCTCGAGTGCGCCAAGTGCCATCATCACCCGAACGAAAAGTGGAGCCAGGCCGATTTTTATCAGTTCGCGGCTTATTTCGGGGAATTGAAGCGGAAAGGGACCGGGATTTCGCCGCCCATTTCCGGCGGTTGGGAAATGGTGTATCACGCGCCGGGTGGCGAGGTGAAACATCCGGTCACGGGCGAAGTCATGAAACCGCGCGCACTCGGCTCCGCGAACGATGGCGGTGCCCGGGAAAGCCGCGATCCGCGCGAGGAACTGGCCGAGTGGATGACCGAACCGGACAATCCCTTTTTGGCCAGGGCCGTTGTGAATCGCGTCTGGGCTCAGTATTTCGGGCGCGGCATTGTCGATCCGGTGGATGATTTTCGGGCTTCGAATCCTCCCACGAACGAGCCACTGTTGGATGCGCTGGCCCGTGATTTTGTGGCGCACGGTTACGATTTGAAGCATCTCATGCGCACGATCATGAGCTCGCATCTTTACCAGCTCAGCGCGGTTCCCAACGAGTATAATCTGACCGACACGCGCAATTTCTCCCGGGCCTACCGGCGGCGCTTGCCGGCGGAGGTCATGCTGGATGCGGTCAGCGATGTGACGGGCGCGAGCCAGGCGTTTTACGGGTTGGCGGCCGGTTCCCGCGCCATCGAGACCTGGAACCACAAGCTCGAATCCGAATTCATGGACGCCTTTGGCCGGCCCGATTCGAGTGCGGATTGTCCTTGCGAGCGCAATGATCGCCCGAGTTTGGTGCAGGCGTTGCATCTGATGAATTCGAGCAGCCTGCAGAACAAGATCGCGCACAAGGACGGCCGGGCAAAGCAATGGGCGGAAGGCTCGCAAACGCCGGAGGAGATCGTCAGGGAACTTTATCTGATCGCCTACAGCCGGCTTCCGAGCGAGGAAGAGCTAGGTGTGGCGACGGAGGTGTTCAAAGCTCCCGATGCCAGGCGCCAGGCCGCCATCGAAGATGTCATGTGGGCGTTGCTCAACTCGGCGGAGTTTGTTTTCAACCATTAACCCGGCTTGGCGGGAACGGGCTCGCCCCACCGCGCAATGACCAAGTCAAAGGCAGGGCGAAGCGTCCTCGCTGAGCCGGTTCGTGCTTGTTGGCCGTTTGCCAACCTGCTATGAAGGAAAAGTTAAATGAGTGAGCTTCAGCGCAATTGCGAAGGGATGCCGCGGCGCGACTTTATCCAGGTCGGGCTGCGGGCCTTTGTCGGGCTTGGTTTGGCGGACTTGCTCCGCTTGCGGGCGCAGGCTGCCGAGGCATCCGGCAAATTCAGGCCGGACGAGGTCAATTGCATTCTGATCTGGCTCGATGGCGGACCGTCGCACTATGAGACGTTCGACCCGAAGCCGGACGCGCCCAAGGAGATTCGCGGCGAATTGAAGCCGATCCCGACGAGCGTTCCCGGAGTCCACTTTTGCGAAATTGTTCCGCATCTGGCGAAAGTGGCCGACAAAGTTTCGATCGTCCGGTCCATTTGTCATACCGATCCGAATCACGGCGGAGGCAACCATTATATGATGACCGGCGCGCCGACGCCTGTGCCGGTGAACTGCGGGGCGTCCGTGACCTTTCATCCTTCCTTCGGTTCGATGGTTTCCTATGAGCGCGGCATCCGGGACGGATTTCCGGCCTATATGACGCTTCCGAACATGTCGCGCTCGGGCGGCCCCAATTTCCTGGGAGCCCAGCACGCGCCTTTCGTCATTGGCGGGAATCCGAACAACGAAAATTTCAAAGTGCGCGATGTGGTCTTGCCCTCGGGAATCAGCGACGGCCGGGCGCAGACG
>CAZCUL010000130.1:0-3162 GCA_964501475.1 uncultured Verrucomicrobiota bacterium
TCGCGCCCTGCGCCACCAGCGATTGCTCGCCGACGACAATGATTTCCTGCCCCGGACTGGCGAAAGCCAGGGTCTCCGCGAGGTCGTCGGAGAATTCGATACTGACAGGCTGCTTGAGAGCCGTCTCGAGCCGCGCAGCGAGTTTGCGGTAATCCCGCTGGCCGTAGCCCTTCACACAAGCGCAGGCCAGTTCCTTGGCGAGGGGGTCCATCACCACCAGCATGATCGGCTCCGGTTCGCCCTTCGGCGGGTTGCCAAAGGCATGGCCCACGCCCAACAAAAGGAGCGCGAGGATCATCGCGCCGAGACGGAAATCACCCACCCGAATGACCCCTTCAAGACTGAGGCGGCGGACGTCCGGCTGCTCTGGCATCTCGGACAATGGAACCGACCCGCGTCGGCTCCTACGCCGTTTCGCAGACGCCCGCTGATTCCAGCGTTTCATGGAAACTCCTGGTGAAGGCCAATCCATCAGTTCTTCGCCGCAAATACGCGAATGGCGTCCCGTGTCGTATCCATCAGATAGTAACGTTTCCCATCCGGACTCGCTTCGACTGTGACGCGCACGCAATCGCCCTTGGCGCCATCCACCACGGCAACCACCTCGATAAATTTGCCGCTCGCCGAGAAACGCTTGATGCACGTGGGCGGGCCGGACTCAGCGGCAAGAATGTCGCCATTCGCCAGCATCCGCAGGCTCTTCGGCTCGCAACATCCGCCGAAATCGGTAGCCTTCAACTTGCCGGCCTTCCCGAACTTCGCGAGTTCTTTCCCCTCGCGGTCCCGGGTTTCGACCTGGTGCCGGGCGTTGTGGGGAATCCACAGCTTCCCTTTATGCGACTGGAGGTCCATCTGCCCGCAGCAACCGCGCAGTTTCTCGACCACCAGCTTCGGATTCTGCAACGCGTGATCGAAACGATAGACCCGGTAGGTGAACTCATTCGGCGTCCCGACCGCCATGAACACATCCTGCTCCGTCACCGCCAACCCCGTCACATCCGCGCGCCGCCGTTCCAGGCTGGCCATCATGCGCTCCTTTTCCTCTTTGAGCGGGCGACCCGTTTGCTTGAGCATCTCCTCGATTTCTTCCGTGATGGATACCGGCACCCTGGCCACCGGCGATTCCGCCGAGGCCAGCACCTTCCCAGTGGCATCCAGCTTCAGCACCCGGGCATCGCCCGCCACGAAAATCGAGCCATCCTTCGCCACGCAGACGGCGCCCGGCTTGATCTCCAGCGGCAGCGTGCTCAGCAGTTTCCCTTTTGGTGAATACACCCGGATGCCAGGCGCGTTCTTCGTCCCTTTGGCGGCCTCGTGCGGTGCGTAGCACGCCAGGATGTTGCCCTCGGCGTTCAGGCAGAAGTTCTTCAGGGTCCCAGGTTTCTCGCCGTCGCCGATCTGAATCAGACCCACTTCGTCGCAGGACGGCTTCCACGCCGGGTCTTTCGCCCGGGCGTCCGCCGCCGCGCGCCGCTCCGCCTCAACGCTGTTCATCAAGGCCGCCTTCTCTTCGTCGGCGCTCGCCGCGTTCAAACACGCTCCCGAGATCACCGCGAGCGCAACCATCCATCGGGCATTCGATTTCATCTGTTCTCCTGTTGTTGATTTTGACCGCCAAACTGTGCCTGCCTTCTCCCTCAAACACCGCCTCGCGGAGAATGTCCCCCGAGACCTGCGGGAATTAGACCGGCGCCCCTCAATTTCCGCACCAACAAAATCGGCCTCTTTTTGTAATCCGGCGCCCCCGGGGACGATGACAATGCGTCGTCAGAATGCACCAGAATGCGCCTAGCCAAACGTTAAGCTTGCCAAACGTCTTGCCTTCCCTAGATTGGGCGGCTCTGTTTAGGTAAGACTATGATTTTGAGTTTCCTGCACGGATTGCTGGCGATGGGGCAAGCCCCCGGCCAGGAATCTACCGCCCCTTGGTGGACATCAATGGTTCCCCTGTTCCTGTTGATTTTCGTCTTTTACTTCATTTTCATCCGCCCCCAGCAACGGAAGGCCCGGGAGCACGACATCCTCGTCAAAAGTGTTCGCACCGGCGATAAAGTCGTCACGAACAGCGGTATTCTCGGCACGGTGGTCGGTGTGAAGGAGAAAAGCCTGGCCATTCGTTCCGCCGACACCAAGCTCGAGGTTTTAAAGACCGCCATTGCGGAGATCACTGAACGCAGCGGCGACGCCGGCGAATCAAAATAGTCATCTTTCTTCATGAATCGGAGTCATCTTTGGAAATTGTTCCTCGTCCTTTTTGTCGTCGGCTGGTCCATTTACGAGCTCACACCCCCCACAGGCCGCGACCTCCTGGAGGCTTTTCAGAATAGAGCGCGCAACCGCGACGCCGCCTTCTCCGAGATTGTCGCGACGACGCAGCGCCTGAACCAGGAAATGCCCGCGCGCACTTTTGCGAATCTCAAGGACGCCGTCGGCACCAATGATCTGACCAGATATTTTCCGCAGTACGATGTCCGCGCGGAGAAGGATCCCAACAGCGCCATCCTCCATCGGATTCAACAAGCGGCCGCGGGGAAACTCCGCCTTGGTTTGGACCTGCAAGGCGGCATGTCCTTTCTCGTGGCCATGGATACCAATGTCCTGGCCAGCGCCGAGGAACGCGACAAGGAAGTCGCCCTCAACCACGCCGTCGAGGTGCTGCGCAAACGCGTCGATCGTCTCGGCGTGGCCGAGCCGGTGATTCAACCCGCCGGCAGCGACCGTATTCTGATTCAGCTTCCGGGTCTTTCCGAGGCGGACAAGGAGACCGCCATGCGCCAGATCGAACGGGCCGCCTTCCTCGAATTCCGCCTGGTCCATCCAAACAGCGTTGCTCTTCTGCAGGACGGCATCATCGATCCGGAATATGAGGTCAAATCGTATGTCATTACCGGTGAAGACGGTCAGAAGCGAACGACGCGCGTGTTGGTGACGAAGAAGCCCGCGCGCGGTCTCACCGGGAAATACCTGAAGCGCGCTTTCGTTTCGCGGCACCAGCTCACGAACAAACCCGAGATCCAATTTGAGCTCGATAGTGAAGGCGCGGCGCTCTTTGGACAGGTCACGCGGGAAAACGAGGGGCGGCAACTGGCCATCGTGCTCGACGGAGAACTCTATTCCGCGCCGGTCATCAATGAACCGATCGAAGGCGGCCGCGGCGTCATC
>CAZCUL010000131.1:0-12359 GCA_964501475.1 uncultured Verrucomicrobiota bacterium
AACAAATATGTTCATGCCTTATTTCAGCTTCAGTCTGCGCGGATTCTATCGCCTTCGCAGCAGAAAAGCGATTCAGAAATATCACAGAACTGCACCGCATCATTTTGCGGAGGGCGGCTGTCCCCGCCAGCACGAACGAACTCGAAAGGGCCTGGGGGGATTCTCCTGTTTAATCTTTGAACTTTTACCGGCGCGCTCGAACGATAAAACTGCCGCCCATGAATTCGAGAAAGCAAACCGGATATTTAATCCTTGTCACCGGCCTGGTTGTGGGGCTGATCGGAAGCGGCTGCGCGACCGTTCCGGCGGTTCTCCCAGGTTTGCTTCCTACTGGCGGCACTTCTGTGGGCGTATTGACCAGCACCAGCATTGATCTCTCCAAGGCAAACTACCGCATCGTGCGCCCCAACGTCGTGGGCACCAGCAAGGGGTTTAAGCTGTTGGGCTTGATCACCCTCAAATCCTCGAACTACACCAAGGCCATGACCCACCTTTACGAACAGGCTCAGGTCGCCGAAGGGCGGCCCCAGGCCATCGCCAACATCGTCCATGAACGCGGCGGACCCTATTTCATCCTCTTTTCACTGCCGCGAGTGCGCGTTCGAGCCGATTTGATCGAATTCATTGGCGAATCGGAATCGACGAACCACCCGCCAGCCGGTGCCGGTGACGTCGGACCTTGACGTTTTGCCCGGACACGTCAGATTACGCCGCCTGGCCGAAGCCGATGACGTCGTTTTTTACCGGCTGCGGACGGGTTTTAACCTTTTAGCGTTTTAACCTTAAACCCTTTTTTAGCGCTTTTAACACGCTTAACTTTTCAAGGCTTTAAAGCCCACATCGTGCAGCACATTCGAAACATCGCTATCATTGCCCACGTCGATCATGGCAAGACGACGTTGGTGGATTGTCTTTTGAAGCAGTCGGGTACGTTCCGCGCAAACCAAGCCATCGCGCACGAGGAACGCATCATGGATTCCATGGACCTGGAACGCGAAAAGGGCATCACCATCCGGGCCAAGAACGCCGCCTTCAAATACAAGAATTTCCACGTGAACATCGTGGACACGCCCGGGCACGCCGATTTCGGGGGCGAAGTCGAGCGCGCCATGAGCATGATTGACGGAGTGTTGCTGGTGGTGGATGCGGCGGAAGGCCCCCAGGCCCAAACGCGCTTCGTGCTTCGCAAAGCTCTCGAAGCGGGCGCCAAACCGATCGTGGTCATTAACAAGATCGATCGCGAAAACGCCAATCCCAGGAAGGTCCTGGACGAGGTCTTCGACCTCTTCGTGTCGCTCAAAGCCACGGACGAGCAGCTCGATTTCCCCTTCGTTTACGCGAGCGCCAAGGACGGTTATGCCAAGAATGAACTCGATCATGTGACCGGCACGATGGAGCCGCTGTTCGAGGCCATCATTAAACAGGTGCCGCCGCCCCGGGCTTTTGCCGGCGAAGGTTTTCAGCTTCTGGTGGCCAATCTGGATTACAGCGATTACCTCGGGCGAATCGCTTTCGGCAAGGTTTACACCGGAAAAATCAAAGTCGGCGCTCCCGCTGTCTGCTTTCATCTCAATGGCGCGAAAACCAGCGGCAAGATCACGATGCTCTATCATTTCGAAGGTTTGAAACGGGTGGAAGTCGAGGAAGCTCACGCGGGCGATATCGTGGGTGTGACCGGATTTGAAGACGTGTTTATCGGCGAGACCCTGGTGGACACTGCGGAACGTGCGCCTCTTCCGTCCAAGCCCATTGATCCGCCCACCATTCAAATGGAATTCGCGGTCAATGACGGGCCGCTGGGAGGACAGGACGGCAAACTGGTCACGGCCCGGCATGTCTGGGAACGGCTCGTGAAGGAAATCCGCACGAACGTGGCGTTGCGCATCAAGCAGACCGCCGACCCGAAGGTTTTCGAAGTAGCCGGCCGGGGGGAAATGCAAATTGCCATTCTGGTCGAACAGATGCGGCGAGAAGGGTACGAGGTCCTGGTCAGCCGGCCTGAAGTTCTCTGGAAAAAGGGGCCGGACGGCGAAATGCTCGAGCCTATTGAACGGTTGTTCCTGGAGATCCCTCAGGAACACATGGGCGCGGTCATGGAAAACCTGGCCTCCCGCAAAGGGGAAATCATCGCCATGACCCATCACGCCGACCAGGTCAGCATCGAGGCGCTGACCCCTATGCGCGGTTTGATCGGGCTCGAGACGGACCTGGTGAATATGACCCGGGGCCTCGGTGTCATGAGCCATCTGTTTCATGATTACGGGCCGGACCGCGGGGAGATTGCCGCGCGCAAGAACGGTTCGCTGGTCAGCATGGAGGATGGCGAAGCCACTTCCTACGCGCTCGATGCCATTCAGGAACGGGGCCGGTTGATGGTCGAACCGGGCGAAAGAATTTACCGGGGGATGATTGTGGGCGAGAACGCGCGCGAGAACGATATTCCGGTAAATCCCTGCAAGATCAAACACCTCACGAACATGCGTTCGCAAGGCGATGGAAAAGGCATCCAGCTCAAGGCCCCGCTCAAACTGAGTCTCGAACGGGCGCTGGAGTATATCGACGTGGACGAATACGTCGAAGCAACGCCCAAACATCTCCGGCTGCGCAAGAAGATTTTGGACGAAAACCAACGGAAACGCGCCGAGAAAGTTCGCGCCGTAAAATTGGTGACGGAATAAGGAGCGCTGCGAATCCTTGTAGCGCACGCTGCCGAGCCTGCTGCATCGCAGGTTGCCCAACCTGCGCGGGCGCGGTCAGCGAACAACGTGCGATCCGATCAACTCGCCCCGGCAACGCACTTGGGGCCGAGCCGACTGGCAGTCGGCGAAACACGTGAATACCACCGATTTCCAAACACTGATGGCTGAGAAACATCGCGCCACCGCGCTGTGTCTGGTATTAGGCAAACGCCCCTCACTAAAGCACCTCTCATGAATTGGCGCCGGGCCAAGAATCCGGGGCATAGACCAGACTCGACTTCAACGCGGTTTCGGCTTACAAAGGAGCCGTCTCTTTGTTTGAAACTCAGAAGAAAACCCCGCCATGAATCGTCCCGATTTAGTTTGCCGCCCGGCCGCAACCGGCCGAGTCCTCATGCTTCTGCTGGCCGGGGCGGCTGCGGTGGGGCTGCAGGAAAGGCTCTTGCAGGCCCAGAGCTTCACCGATCCGGGGTTCGAAAGCTATTCTGTGGCGGACGGAGCGTTTCTCAGACCTGCTTCAGGGGAGTGGATCTTCGTCAACGACGCCGGAGTTGTGGACCCTCCTTCACCGAGTTCCTCAACGGGGCCGCTCAATACATGGTCGGCCACTTTTCCGGCCATTCAGGGAGAGCAATACGCCAGCACTTACGCGGGATTGGACAGCCTGAGCCAATCAGTTTTCCTGGCCGCGCCTGGAGCCTACCTGCTTTCCGTTTATGCTGCCGCTCCGGATGGCTCAATCACGATCCCGCCGCTCAGTCCACAAACTCTGGTGGACGGTGAATTCACGTTCATTCTCAATAACAGCCCAATCGGGAATTCCCACTCTGTCACCGCTGGTGCCACCTGGACCCTTTACAGTGTGGAATTCAGCATCGACACGCCCGGGAGCTATCTGCTCGGTCTGAGGAACACTCGTGCCGACGCTTATTTCATCAATTATGACGCATTTGAGATCACTCCCGTACCCGAGCCCGCCGCCTGGCAACTCACTCTTCTCTTGGGGGGAATGATGCTTTCTCTGATAGCTCGTGCTGGCAGACCTAAAACGTGTCGCACTTTGACGTCTCATTAGGTCGCGACACCAAACTAAATCGGGACGATTCATGGCGGGGTTTTCTTCTGAGTTTCAAAACAAAGGCGGACCGCCGATCTGCGCGACATTCGCGCAGTCAGAAAGGCAAGCGGCATCTGCGTCGACCGAGCCGTAGTTGCAGATTGCCGCACCGGCCCTTGCGATTCGCCAAGATCGCTACGAAGGGTGCGTGGGCATCTCGTCTCTCTGGGGACTCTCGCGGAGCGACATCCTTCCCAGGCCACCTCGTAACACCTCGTAATTTGTCGCGTGCAATTGCCCGTTTCTCCCGGTAGGGTGGTGTCATGAAGACGAACAACCGTTTCAGAAGTGGCTTCGTCCTGCTCGGCATCTTCTCCCTGCTCTTTTTCAACGCTTGTCGCACCACCCCCAAGGCCGATTGGGACAGCCGCATCGGGACTTACACCTATCAGGACGCCGTTGCCGAACTCGGCCCGCCTGATAAAGAAGCGGAGCTGCCCGATGGGACGCTGGTCGCCGAATGGCAGACAGAGACCCGCCCGCGAACCAGTGTGGGCGTGGGATTCGGCGTGGGCAGATACGGCCCCGGCGTAGGAACTGGAGCGGGAGTGGGCGTGTCCCAACCCGTAGGCTCCGGCGCGGGCCATTATTTGCGGCTGACGTTCGATCAGGAGCGGAAGTTGATCCGCTGGAATCGCCAGTACCAGTAAGTGCCGAGTCCCTGGGCTTCCGCGGTGAACAGGTGCGAGCATGATCCATCGCGACGATGCGGAAGGATATACTGTTATTACCCAGCCGTGTCATTCATGGGTCTCCGGCCAGTTGGCGCGACATTGGGGAAATGAAATGGCTTTGATCCCACAACCCTTCGAAGAAGTTTGTCTGGCTGCCGAACAGCACGACATCGGTTTTCTCAGGTGGGAGCAGGCGCCTTCGCTCAATCGGGAAACCGGCCGGCCCCACAGCTTTATGGATATGCCGACCGAGTCGCATCTGAAGGTTTGGACCGATGGTGTCGAGCAAATGCTGGCCTATAACCGATATTCGGCCTTGCTGGTCTCGTTGCACGTTACTGGTCTTTGCGAACGTCATCAAACTCCGGGATCGCCCAGGGAAGAGCGGCTGGTTGATGAATTCCTCGAAAGTCAGCGCGTACTCCAATCCTCTTTGCTGGCCGATCTGGCTCGCGACGATGACTGTCGGAGACATTGCGACACCGCGGTTCTGGAGCAAAACCGCCGGCTGATTTCCCTTTGGGATTGGATGTCGCTGCTGCTCTGTCTGGCGCGGGTTGGCCGCCATTCCCTGGGCACGTGTCCGGTGACCGGTGGTGGAACCACTACCCTGGAAATGACCATCCCCGACGATGACCCGCTTTCCGTTCGGGTTTGTCCCTGGCCTTTTGCCGAACCAAATCTGGCGCTGCACGGAGAAAGTCGCCGTCTGGAAGGAAGTTTCGGCGACGAATCAGAGATGCGCCGCGCCCTCGATGCAGCCTTGCCCGCCTTGCTGACCTTTCATCTCAATTCCATGGATAAACCCTCAAGCACGGAGAAGCGACTATGAATGAACTTGCTGCCAAAGAATGTGTCCCCTGCAAAGGCGGAACCCCGCCGCTCAAAGGCCAGGACTTGACGAACCTTCAAGGCAAGCTGGGCAACGATTGGAAGGTAATGAACGAGCACCATCTGGAAAAGGAATTCAAATTTGAGAACTTCCGCCAGGCGCTCGATTTCACCAACAAAGTGGGCGAGCTCGCCGAATCGCAGAATCATCACCCCGACATTTTCCTGACCTGGGGCAAGGTGAGAATCAACCTTTGGACCCACAAAATCGACGGACTAAGCGAGAGCGACTTCGTGATGGCGGCAAAGATCCAGGAATTGCCGCGTCCGCAGGCCAAGTAACAGGCCGCGCCTCCATTGGTTGCGGCGTTCGAAACCGGCGAGGAACATCAGCATGCCCCGGTCGCCGGTGCGCTCAACGTCAGCCTTGTCGAAAAGAGTTTCTCCATAACTGTCCGGAATTGGCCCACTGCTCGAGCAGCCTCCGAAATGCCGCGGACGGTGGGGAATCATTATCATCGGACCAGACCAGGACGAGATCGACGGAATGCGTCGGAGTCAAGGGACGAAACTGGATCGGAGCGCCTCGAGCCAATGAACAGACGCTGTCCGAGACAATGCCAATGCCGGCGCCGGCTTCCACATAGCTCAGGACGGTGCTGATCAAGCTGGGGGTATGGGCAATTCTCGGAATAAAGCGCGCGCGCCGGCAGGCGGCGAGCACGGCGTCGTGCAGACTGACGCCTTCGCGCCGCGAGAGAATGACCAGGGGCTCGGCGCTCAGGGCCCGCCACGAGATCGATTTGTGCCTGGCCAGGGCGTGGCCGGAAGGCAGGGCGGCGCACAAAGGTTCGCGCCTCAGCAAGAAGGTGCGAAGGCCCTGCGCGCTGCTGGCAAAGACAGGCCGGGTCAGCCCAACCGCGAGGTGTCCGCGCGCCACCATCTCCCAAACTCGTTCCGGAGTGCGTTCTTCCATGACCACAGTGACCCTTGGAAAGCGCTTGCGGTACTCTTTGACGATGCGTCCGAGAAACGGTTGCGTCGGCGGACCGATATAGCCTAGCCGCAGTTCGCCTTCCTCGCCGGCCGCCGTCCGTTGCACGCGGCGCACGGCTTCTTCCAGCCGCTGGAAGAGCAGAGCGGTTTCATTCAAGAGCACGGCGCCGGCCGGGGTCAGCGCCACCGAACGCTTCGTGCGGTCGAACAGCTTCACTTCAAGCTGGTTCTCCAGATCGCGCACCGTCCGGCTGATCGCCGGCTGGGCCACGTGCAGGCGCCGCGCCGCTTTCGAAAAACTTAAATCCTCGGCCACCGCCTGGAAATAGCGCAACTGCCGGAAATCGGCTCGGCTCGAATTGTGTAATGCCATTTGAGCATGATTCCCATAGCAAAAGGTGATTTCTGTTGCCAGCCGGAAAGCGGCACTATTTCACGGCCATGACTCTGGGACGGACAGTCACTCTCTGGACGGTGCTGTGGTTCGTGATGATCACGGGCCTGCACGGCGCGTTGAACTTGAAATGGCTGGCGCCCCGCCCGGCGTCGTCCGAAGCCAAAAAGTTTCGAGTGGGCTTTCTTCCGGTCACCTGCCATCTGACCTGTCCAGTGACGGATTTCATTAACATTCAAATGAACGGGGCTGGCTCGTTCGAGCCGGTCAAGTTCAGCGGATGGCCGGAGTTGAAAGAGGCATATCTGTCCGGTTACACCCCGGCGACATTCATTCTGGCGCCCCTGGCCATGGCGCTCCGTGAACAGGGCGTTCCCATCAAGATTGTGTATCTCGGCCACCGCGACGGCACGGCCGTCATGGTAAGGAAAGATTCGCAAATCTACAGGATGCAAGACCTGCGGGGAAAACGCGTGGCGGTCCCAAACCGTTTTTCGAATCAGCATCTGTTGATCTTCCGCGCGTTGCGCGACGCCGGCATGAGCGCAAACGACATCGAGATGCTCGAAATGCCTCCGCCTGACATGCCCGCGGCGCTGTATGCAAAGGCGGTGGACGCTATATCGAGCGGGGAACCTTTCATGGCGCAGACGGAGCTGGACGGCTACGGGCGGGTCTTATGGCTGACGAAAGACGTGTGGCCGGGTTTCATTTCCTGCGTGCTGGCGGTGCACGAGGACATGATCAAGAACGACCGAGAGGCCGTGCAGGAACTCGTCGATGGCATCGCCAAGAGCGGCAAATGGATCGATCAAAGCATGGACCATCGGATGGACGCCGCCCAGGTCGTCGCCGAAAAATATTACAACCAGCATCCACGGCTCCTCGAGTTTGTCCTGAGCAAACCGCCCGACCGGGTGAAATACACGAATCTGGCGCTTCGGAAAGAGGACTTTGAAGAGATCGAATTGCTCGGAAAGCTGGCGGGCATTCTTCGCGGGACGGCGCGGTTTGAAGACTACACGGATGCGTCGTTTGTGCCGGACGATTCATTGGTCGAACCGCACGTGTGGGAGTTGAAACGATGAAACGCGCGGCCTTTGTTTGCCGTGCGTGGCGCTTGCCGAACGGCTGGTGATGAAAAAAACACCCCCCTGGATGCACTGGATGCTGCCGCTCGTGAGCGGATTTTTGTTTCTCTTGCTCTGGGACGCCGGAGTGCGGATTTCGGGCAGTGATCTTTTCCCAAAACCGATCGAAGCCGGCTTGGGAATCCTGGAACTGATCGAGAAGGGGCTGCTTGTGAAATACGTGGTGGCGTCGCTCTTTCGAGTGACCTGGGGCTTTGGTTGCGCGGTTTTAATCGGGGTTCCCCTGGGCCTGATTCTCGGCTGGTTCAGGCCCGCTTTCCTGGCGTTGAACCCGCTGATCCAAGTGCTCCGTCCGATCTCGCCCATCGCCTGGATTCCTGTGGCCATTTTATGGTTTGGCGTCTCGGATGCCGCGCCCATCTTTTTGATATTCCTGGCGAGCGTTTTCCCCATCACTGTTTCCGCAACGGCGGCCGTCCTGAACCTCCAGCCTGTGTACCTTCGGGCCGCCCACAACTTTGGACTGGCAGGGCTGCCGTTGTTCCGCCGGGTGGTACTGCCGGCCGCGTTGCCGCAGATCATCACGGGCATTCGGATCGCCCTCGGTGTGGCCTGGCTCGTCGTGGTCGCCGCCGAAATGATCGCGGTCAATTCCGGCCTTGGCTACTTGATCATCGACGCGCGCAATGCCGGGAAGCGGTACGACTTGGTGGTCGCTGGCATGGTGATGATCGGGCTGATCGGACTCGTGCTCGATCTGCTCGTGCGGCGCCTCGAACGGTTTGACGAGGTGCGCTGGGGCTATGGACAATCCTGAACCCCTCATTCAGGTCCGGGATCTGTGGATGTCGTTTCCGGGCAAACATCCGGCCGAACCCGTCCATGTTCTTCAAGAGGTGGATATCGAGGTGCGCCCAGGCGAGTTCGTGTGCATCGTCGGACCCTCCGGCTGCGGCAAATCCACGCTGCTCAATATCCTGGGCGGCTTCCTTAAGGAGACCCGCGGCGAGGTGCGTATCGAAGGCGCACCCGTCCACGGTCCGGATCCCGGGCGCATTTTTGTTTTTCAGGAGAATGGTGTGTTTCCGTGGCTGACCGTCGAGCAAAATGTTGGATTCGGTCTCTGGAACCGCCCGCTAGCGAAGCGGAACGAACACGTTGCGCATTACATTCAGACAGTTGGCCTGGGCGGATTCGAAAAGGCGTACCCTCGCGAGCTTTCGGGCGGAATGCGTCAGCGTGTCGAAATCGCCCGCGCTTTGGCTGCCCAGGCGCGTGTGCTCTTCATGGACGAACCGTTCGGCGCCCTCGATTTCCTCACACGTTTGAAGATGCGCGCGGACTTGTTCCGGATCTGGCAGGCGGAACATAAGACGATCGTTTTCGTCACGCACGATATCGAAGAAGCCGTCCAACTCGCCGACCGCGTGCTTGTCATGACCCGCCGTCCCGCATCGATTCAGGAAGAAGTGCCCGTACGACTTCCGCGTCCGCGTGATCTCGATTCTCCGGGATACCTCGCGGCCCGTGACCGGATTTTCACCATCATGGGAATGGACGTCCACAGCGGTCTCTAGGGTCCGTCCTCGAACCCGATCCCGATCAGACATCCCAGGCCGCGCGAATTCATCGGCGCGCGACTGTCCCCAGCCGCGCTCCTTTTGCGGCGTTGGCGCTCTGCCGTTTCACAGATTCTCAATCTGCGAGGGGCGCCCGACTGCAGTCGGCCAAACAGCGGGGTGGGAACCTGCGTTACGATAGAGCCTGGGCGGAAATTCCTCCCGAAGCTTTTCTTCCGGGTTTACCTCCGCTTTAGTGGGATTGCCTCAGCAAGCGCGCATGTTAGAGTCGTAACCATGATCAAAATCCTCATTGCCGCGTCGTTGCTCGTTCCTGTTTTACTTCTCGGGCAAGTTTTGGACCCGCTCCCGCTCTGGCCGGCAGGGGCTCCTGGAGCCCTTGGCAATGAGGACAAAGACATTCCTGCCATCACGCCCTACATTGCCGCGCCCGCAAAGGCCAGCGGAGCCGCCATGGTTATCTGCCCGGGCGGCGGATATGGCGCCTTGGCGTCTCACGAGGGGCGCGACTACGCCCTTTGGCTGAACGAACACGGGTTGAGCTGCTTCGTGCTCAAGTATCGCCTTGGCAGTTCCGGCTATCGTCACCCAATTATGCTCCAGGACGCTGCGCGCGCTCTTCGCCTTGTTCGCGCCCGCGCCGCTGACTGGAGAATTGATCCGAAACGCGTCGGCATCATGGGTTCCTCCGCGGGCGGCCATCTGGCTTCGACGCTCCTGACTCACTTCGACTCGGGCCAGGCGGACGCTTCGGACCCTGTCGAACGCCAGAGCAGCCGGCCCGATATTGGAATCCTGTGTTACCCGGTCATTACCATGGGCGCGAACACCCATCAGGGATCGAAGAACAACCTGCTCGGCAAGGAGCCCGATGCCGCGTTGATCGAACTGCTTTCGAACGAGCGGCAGGTCACGGAAGAGACGCCGCCTTGTTTCATCTGGCACACGTGGGAGGACGCGGCTGTCAAGGTGGAGAACTCGCTCGAATTTGCCGCGGCCCTGCGCCGGGCCGGCGTCCCGTTCGCCCTGCATATCTATGAAAAGGGGCGGCACGGGCTCGGGCTGGGCGGCAAACCGCCTTTTGAGAATGTGCATCCCTGGGCCGGCGATTGCCGTTTTTGGCTCAAGGAACATCGCTTCATTGAATGAGCATCGCCTTCCAAAGCTGGCGCGCGCTTCGATCTGGGGCGCCGCCTGGGGTGCGGAACTTTCGGGCAGTAAACGACAGATAGGCGCCTCCTTTTCCA
Source organism: uncultured Verrucomicrobiota bacterium (assembly GCA_964501475.1). Lineage (GTDB taxonomy): Bacteria > Verrucomicrobiota > Verrucomicrobiia > Limisphaerales > CAZCUL01 > CAZCUL01. The sequence goes on from CAZCUL010000131.1 coordinate 10,630, forward strand.
ATTTGCCGGGCAAAATGTAATTGCGGGGTTGCTTCCTTGTCCTTAGTTGTTGGCAAGCGAACGAAAGGATTGTCATGTTGGAAACAGTACTGATTGTAGTCATTGTCCTCGCCGTCCCGCTCTTCTTCCTCGGGATTTTCCTGATGAGCACGTACAACCGGCTCGTCACCCTGCGCAATCGCTACAAGAACGCCTACTCGCAAATCGACGTGCAGTTGCAGCGCCGTTACGACCTCATTCCCAATCTTGTGGAAACCGCGAAGGGCTACATGCGGCATGAGCGCGATACGCTTGAAGCCGTCATTGCTGCCCGCAACACCGCTGCCGCGGCCAATACCCGCGCCGCCCAGAACCCGGGAGATGCCTCCACCATGAAACAGCTCGCCGGCGCCGAAGCTGCCCTGACCGGAACGCTCGGGCGCCTCTTCGCTCTCGCCGAGGCTTATCCTGATCTCAAAGCAAACCAAACCATGGCGCGCCTCATGGAGGAACTGGCCTCCACCGAAAACAAGGTCGCCTTCGCTCGCCAGGCCTACAATGACTCGGTCATGACTTACAATACCGCCCGCGAAAAATTCCCGGCCAACCTGGTCGCAGGCCCTTTCAACTTCGGCCCTGCCGAGCTTTTCGAAGTCGAGAAACCCGAGCAGCGCGAGGCGCCCAAGGTCTCTTTTTCGTGATTCTGCGAACTGCTCATGGACTTCGCAGGTTCGCCAGGTCCGCTCCGGGCTGCGTTCGCGCCATGAGCCGCAGGCGTCCTTGCGGCACCAACTGGCAGTCTATCAGGCTCTCTTCAAATCATGGCCGATGGCGGTGCCTCTTCTGCCGCCCTTCGGGCGCCCTCTCCTCCGCTCAAAGCGAAGAGAGGAATGGAGCAGGTCACATCAGCGCCATTTATGGACTTCTTTGAACGCCAGAATAAGGCGCGCAGGCAGACCACCCTATTGATCGTTCACTTCGCCTTCTCGGTGGTCTTCACCGTTCTGGCGATTTACCTCGTTTTCGCCGCCATTTTTCTCCGCGACCGTTTCGATCCCGGCTCGTGGCAATGGCTCTGGAACGCAGAACTCTTCGCCGGCGTCGCCGGCGCCACCTGCCTGGTGGTGCTGAGCGGCACCCTTTACAAGCTCGCCCACCTCTCCAGGGGCGGCGGAGCGATCGCCATGTCCCTGGGCGGCCTGCCCGTCGAGTCCGCGACCCAGGACGCGGACGAACGCCGCCTTCTGAACGTTGTCGAAGAAATGGCCATCGCTTCCGGGACGCCTGTGCCGGACGTTTTCGTTTTGCGTGATGAGAAAGGCATTAACGCCTTTGCCGCCGGCAACTCGCTTCAAGACGCGGCCATTGGTGTCACCGACGGGTGTATGCGGCTTCTCAGCCGCGATGAATTGCAAGGCGTGGTCGCACATGAGTTCAGTCACATTCTGAACGGCGACATGCGGCTTAACCTTCGTCTCATGGGTGTCGTGCACGGAATCTTGTGCATTGCCATTGTTGGCCGGGTTTTGCTCCAAGCCTCTTTTCGCCCGTATCGCTATCGGCGTTCCTATGCATTGGGCGCCCGCAGCCGCGGCAAAGGGGGCGTAAATGTCTTGCCGCTCCTGGGCATCGCCCTGCTCGTCATCGGTTTCATCGGTGTCCTTTTTGGTCGTCTCATCAAGGCCGGTGTCTCCCGCCAGCGTGAATACCTCGCGGACGCCGCTGCGGTGCAATTCACCCGCAATCCGGCG
>CAZCUL010000132.1:0-5053 GCA_964501475.1 uncultured Verrucomicrobiota bacterium
TTCTTTGCCTTTATTGTCTTCGGGGCAGCACTTGGCCTGTGTCCCCGGCCGGCACTTCGGAGGTTTCGGCTCGCAGGCTTCGCCGAGGCACAATTCCTCCTCGATGCACGGGTTCTCAATGAAGATCGAAACCCCGCCACCACGCCCACCACCGAACGGGCCGGGCAACCCGCCGCCATCGAGGCCGCCATGAAAGTGTTCGACACGCAGATCGTGAACCTGATCACGTTTGTCTGCGAAGGCGGCTTTCGATTCCAGGAGCTTCAATTCTTGCAGGTAGGCGACATCAACCTGTCGGAACGGGAGATCATCCTGGACATCAAACGGCCTAACCCTTCGCGCATTCGCCCTGAGCTTCGAAAGCGCTGCTTGACCGCAGATGGGCTTTGGATTCCCAAGAGCCGTGCAGCCCGCAGGCCGGTTCACATCACGGACCGGCTCGCCCGCGTCATCGGCAACATGGGACTCGGCGAGGCCTCCGACTGGGTATTCGTGAACTCGGTCGGCAGCCAGATCGCCGGGAACAAGACCCTCGACCGGCTCAAGCGATTCGCCCTCGCGGCCGGCGTGCTGGTCGACAAGCACCCTCGGACCGGCAAGCCGTGGTCATTGCTTCGTTGGCATTGGCTCAGGCACTATCACCGGACCCGGGCGCACGTGAGCAAGATTCGGCGCGAGGTCTCCAAGATTGCGATGGGCCACGCCGCTGATCCAATCCACGACCACTACCGGGGTCTGGACCGTTTCGCGTTCCATGCAGAGTACGAGAAGTTCGAGAGCGGAATCGACGACGCGTTGCTGCCCCAGAAAGGCCCCAATAAAGCATGAGTTACTGGGGACCCATTGGGGACACGGGTTTTCGGAGTCGTAAGTCATTGCGGATAAATGACTTACGTATTGGAGGCGGGGGGAATCGAAAAGCAATTCCGACCCGCCACAAACCTGCGTTTTTGACCTAAATTCGCGGATTGTGCGAGATTAAAGCGGGTTTTGAATGACCACTCTTGACCCGTGAGCACGTTTCGGAACCGGCGGAAACCGGTTTTATCGGGTACTAATCGGGTACGAATCCACGGGACGAGCCGCCAGCGGTCGGGCGCCTTCTCAATCGGCTTTCCCAAACTTGGTTTTCAAACCCCTCTCGCATTCTACAAGAAGCTCCTGAAACTCCGGGCGTTCGCGCAACACTTCAAGGTCCGTGTCGTTTCTTAGGTTCGCGACATTTGTGTAGCCATCCATCACGGCTTGTCGAAGTGCTTTGAGAGCCTCTTCAATAAGGGCATCGTGCCGAGCGGGGACACAGACAGGGGCCATCAAGGCCAGGTTGCAGGCGAGATTCATCCGCTCTACGGGATAAGACTCGACCAAAGGCTGTCCCACTTCGACTGCGCGCTCGAACGACTTACAAGCCAGTGGAGCGTTTCCAGCCGCTGCTTCGGCACGCCCGACCGAACGAAGGACACTTCCGAGGCTGCTTCGATGAAAAATCGCCTCGGGATGCTCCTGCACCAGCCTCTCCTGAATCTCCGAGGCCCGCCGGACCAGAGGAAGCGCCTCCTCGGCCCGGTTCCCTTCGGCCAGCAAGGTCCCGCATCCCGACAGCCCTTGCGCAAGCAAGTTGCGCGCATAGGCTGAGTCAGGCTCGGCTTGAAGTGCATTTTCGGCCACGGCAATCGATTCCTTGTAAGTCGCGATCGCATCCTCCGCGCGTTGAAGCCGATAGAGGGTGTGTCCCAGGCCAAGAAGTTCTTCTGCCAGCGCGCGGCGGTAAACCATGACGGACGGGTTTTCTGCAACCATCCTTCTACGAATTTCGAGGCAGCGAGCCCGGAGTTCCCGCGATCTTTCAAGTTCTCCTACGGCATACTGAAGGTCAGCGCCATTGGAGTAGCAATCCGCCAGACGCCCCCGCAGAGAAAGGTCATTGGGCAGTTCCCGCACGAGCGTTTCGAACAATTCGATGGCCTTCGTCCACGAGGTCAATGCGTCCTGCTCGCGTCCGGTTTCGCGCAATACCATCGAACGGTCCAGGTGGATGCTGGCCAAGTCTTCACGAACGACGGCCGACAGACTTCTGCGTCCAGTCAGGTCGATATTGGAGGATGAGACAAGAGTGGGTCTGCCAAGCAGCGGCGTGGCAATAGCAAGGGCCTCATCCCAGGCAAAGAGGGCGTCGACGGGTTTATTGGTGCCTCGGTAAACACCACCAATGTTCCGAAGAGTCCTCGCCACATCGATGTTGGAAAGAACATCGTCCACATTTTTGGCGAGGATTGACCGGCGAATTTCCAAAGCCTTCTGGTGAGCAGCTAAAGCTTCGTCGCGTCGTTGTGCGCCGTCGAGAAGGAGTCCTTGTGCGCCGTAACTGGAAGCCAGATATCGCTGGTACTCAATGTTCTCGGGATGGGCTTGCACCAACGCCCCATAGTTTGCAGCTGCTTCTTGAAAAGCCTTCGATGCTTCCTCTGACTGTCCCAGGGCTTGCTTGACCCAGCCGACACGAAACGAGGCGGACGCGGCATCGACCCGTACTTCGGGATCGTCTCCCCGGGTCTGCAAAAAGTCATGATAGTATCGTTCCGCTGCGTCCAGCAGTTCTTTGCGGATTGGCTGCAAACCTGGGACATCGAGCAATTTGGTTTCACTGACCGTGGTGAAATACTCGTCCACAGCAGCACGCGCCTGACGGAACCGCTTTTCGGCCAGCGCATTCGCCTCAGCGAGTTTCGAGTTTTTCTGCTCCAATAATCGATTCGCCCGGATTTGAACGGCCATGACGGCCGCGGCTCCTGCGATCAACGCCACCGTCACAACGGACGCCGCAAGAACCTGGCCCTTGTGGCGTCGAACAAATTTCCGCATTCGATAGGACGCATTCGGCGGCGCCGCCAGCACTGCTTCGCCAGCCAGGAAACGTTGAACGTCCAGTCCAAGACCATTGGGGGTCTCGTATCGTCGCTGGCGATCCTTTTCCATCGCCTTCATCACGATCCAATCCAAATCGCCGCGTATCAATGTTCCCAATTTCTTCGGTTCGATGCGCCGGGTTGCCGCGATTCGCGTGATCGTCTCGGTAGATTCGCTAAGCCGCGTGCTGGGCTTGAGCGGCTCAACTTCGCGAATGATCCGCTGCATCTCGGCGTATGCCGCGTTGCGCAGAGTCTTCGGATCGAACGGCGTGACCCCGGTGAGCATCTCGTAAAGCAGGACGCCGAGTGAATACACATCGGTGCGTGTGTCAATGTCCAGCATGCCCTCGGCCTGCTCCGGACTCATGTATTGGGGCGTACCGATGAACTGCTTGTGCTCGGTAAACAGCGTCTTTTCCGTCAATCGACTGGCCGTGGCTTTGGCGATTCCGAAATCGATGACTTTCGCATGCGCCCGGCCGTCCTGCGTTGCGACCAGGACATTATTGGGTTTAACATCACGATGGATCACACCTTTCTGGTGGGCGTGCTGTACTGCTTGGCACACCTGAATAAACAAGTTGAGTCGATCCTGGATACTAAGATTGTGCCTATCGCAATATTCCGTTATGGGATCGCCGGCGCAGAGTTCCATGACAAAGTATGGTCGGCCTTGATCCGTGGCGCCTGCATCCAGCACCCTCGCGATGTTGGGGTGGTCCATGAGGGCCAGCGCTTGACGCTCTTGCTCGAATCGGGCAATGACGTTGCGGGTGTCCATTCCCAGTTTGATGATCTTCAGGGCGACCTTCCGCTGGACCGGTTCGCGCTGTTCGGCCATGTAGACGACTCCGAAGCCGCCTTCGCCGATCTGCTGCAGGAGCTTGTATCGACCAATTTGTGCTCCGACTCGTTCATGCGTCGTTACGCCCATCGTCGCAGCGTCCGGATCGGAGCGGGCGGCCGGCGACGTTGGCGAGGCCATGAAACCGCCAGCCTGCACTTCCGCTTGAAGGAGTGCTTCGACCTCGGCGCGCAGAGTTGCGTCGTTCCCGCAGAGACGACTCAGTGCCGCCGTTTGATCTGGCTTGGGAAGGTCCGCCAGTTCCATGAATAGCTGTCGTGCTCGCTGACGGTTATTCGGTGTCATTGATTCTCCTCACCTACTTTCATTGAGGTCGCGATACAGAACCGCCCGGGCGTAGCTCCACAATCGTGCCGCCGTCCGCGATGACAATCCCAACACTTCCGCAGCTTCATCCACACTTAGTCCTGCATAAAACCGGAGCTGAACCACCGCTGCCGCTTCCGCATCTTCGCCCTCCAAGCGACGGACAGCGTCGTCGACTGCCACGATTTGATCCGAATCCGCGGCGACGAGGGAAGCGACATCCGCAATTTCAGTCAATCTGCTTTTATTGCCTCCTTGCCGCTTGTGGGATCGTGCGTGGTCGATCAGGATCCGCCGCATGGCCTGAGCCGCCGCCGCATAGAAATGCCCCCGGCCCGCCCAAGGTATTTGGCGTGGCCCGACGAGCTTTAGATATGCCTCATGAACCAAGGCCGTCGCCGAAAGCGTGTGACCGGAACGCTCATCGGCGAGGTCCAGTTCTGCTGCCTTTCGAAGCTGTTCATAGATAAGCGGAAGGAGCCGGTCTGCAGCGTCCTTGTCACCGCTCGCGGCGGCGTTCATAAGTACGGTTGCATCGTCGCGACTTGAAGAAAATGGCTGCACACTGACATGGTAACGACTAAACGGCCTTCGTTAGTCTCGTTTCGGTCTGAAACGTGTTGCGAATCCCCCCGCCCCTTCGCGGTAACCAATTGCTGACAAAGAGGTTGCGACCTGCCAAACTCGCGTACCCGATAAATTCGGTCTCGCGATGAGCTATAAACTATTGTGTAATAACGACTTACATGGAGGCGGGGGGAATCGAATACCGTGTCCCCCTGGCCGAAAATCGACGTTCTTGAGCCAGAATCGTGGATTTGAAGGAAATAAAGCGGGTTTTGAATGACCACTCCAGGCCCGTCGAGACTTTTGGGCACCGTCGAAGACCGGTTTTGTCGGGTACTCATCGGGTACTCCGGAGACGGCGATACGCCCAACCCGGAACGATTTCGGTTTTTGTCTTCGGCGATGC
>CAZCUL010000133.1:0-17129 GCA_964501475.1 uncultured Verrucomicrobiota bacterium
CAGACGGGCGCCAGCCCTCTGGCGCTTTGGCCGCGGGCACAGGATGGACAGCGGACGAATCTTGTCCATGAGCTTCAACACGATCCGGAAAGAAAGCGGTAGAGGACTACCGCACTCCAAGACGCTTCGCGTTCACCCGGGCCGTTGGAAAATCCGCCAGGTTTTGGACTGCGCCCGGTCGGCTCAGCGGGTGGTTTGCCGGTTTTGCCTGCGCACCGTGGCAAGATGGCGGTAACCGACCAGCTTGCGGCGTTGCTCGTCCCAGAGGCGGAAGGTGAAGGATCTGAAACTCGAAAACAACGTGACCGGTTTCACCGTCTGAAACAGAGGCTCGGCCTTATGGCATTTCTCGAGGTGATAATTCGGAATCCGCGGGCTGAGGTGATGGATGTGATGAAACCCAATGTTGCCGGAGAACCATTGCAACACTTTCGGCAGCTTGTAGAACGAGCTGCCCTGCAACGCAGCGGTGGTGTAATCCCATTCATCGCTCCGTTCCCAATAAACTCCTTCGAATTGGTGTTGCACATAGAACAGCCAGACGCCCGCCGATCCCGCCACCATCAGAACCGTCAACTGAATGATGAGGTAGGCCTGGAGACCGAAAATCCAGATTTGCGCGGCCGCGATGGCCCCAATCGCGAGGTTTGTCCAATAGACCGAGTAGCGCTCGCGCGAGGGTGCCTTGAGCGAGGGAACGCGATGGAGCAGGAGAAAAAGAAACAGCGGCGCGAGCACAAAGAGCACGATGGGGTTGCGCGCCAATCGGTAGGCGAAACGACGCCAGCGCGACGACTCCAGATATTCCTGCACGGTCAGCGTCCAGATGTCGCCCGTGCCGCGCCGGTCCAGATCGCCCGAGCTCGAGTGATGGATGGCGTGTTCCCATCGCCAATGATAGTAGGGCGTGAAGGTGAGCACCCCTGTGATCGAACCCAGAATGTGGTTGGCTGGTTTTGATTTGAAGAAGGAGCCGTGCCCGCAATCGTGGAAAATGATGAACATCCGCACCAGAAAGGCGCCGGTCAGGAAGGCCAGCGGCATCGTCAGCCACCAGGACACGGCCAGACTGAGGTACATCAAATACCAGAGCGCCGCATAAGGAACCACCGTGTTGACGATTTGCCACAGGCCGCGTCCCATGGAGGGCTTTTGGTAGCGCGCCACAATTCGTTTCCAGCCCGAAATGTCGGTTTGGCCGGCGGCTGCGGGAGAGTTCGCGTCATTTATCACAAAGTTTCCTGACTGTTTCTTATGGGTTGGCAAGCAATTGGAGAGCCAGACTTCCAAGGCTGCGGAGAGACCCTACCTTGGAGCCCGGGCAGCAGCAACATGCAAAAGAAAATCTTTTGTATGTTGTAGAAGCTTCGGGGCCGGATATAATGCGCCTCGATTTTGACCAAGCTTTTCGGGGCCGCTTCAGGCTGTCCTTTCTTGTTCGGCTGAATTCACCGTTGATCATTGATGCCTGGGCGAAAGAACGAAGTTCCGGACGGAAACGGCCCGCGTGAATCCAGCCCAGGCGGAAGGCCGGTCAGCTCGCGCAAAAAACAAACTACGCTATGTCTGAAGTTAAATTGAAACGAGGGGAGCCGGTCGAAAAGGCCCTGCGCCGCCTGAAAAAGAAACTGGACCGCGAACAAACATTGGTGCAGGCCCGCCTCCATCGGCGCTTTGAAAAGCCCAGCGTCAAGAAACGCCGGAAACAGAAGGCAGCCCGATTCACGGCGATGTTGAGGGCGCGGGACGCCGACGCCTGACAGGTCTGGATCGCTTGGGCGAAATGCACGGGCCGGGGCTTGCTGGCCAAAAGCGGACACGATCCTGAGCGACCAGGTTTTATTCCGACGGCACTTCCGGAGTATCCGAAACGCCCGGGGGCGCCTCCTGACGAGGGTTTTTGGCGCGTCTGTTGCGCGGCAGCGGACTGAGGAGGACGTTCAGGTCACGGTCCCCCAGCAACTTCGGCGGTGAATCGGCCTGACCATAGGGGGCAAGTTCCTTGACGAATTGGTCCATCAGATCAAAGCCAAGTTGCTTGCGCGCCTTTTGCCGCCCGCGAAAACGCAGTTTAACCCGGACTTTCATGTCCTCGCAAAGGAACCGAATCGCATGGTCCCGTTTGATCGCCAGATCGTGAGGGTCAATCGACGGCGAGAGCTGAAGCTCCTTCATCTTGTTGGGCGAAGAACGGGAATCCTTGCTTCGCTTGGCTTCTTCGTAGATGAATTTCCCGTAATTGACAATGCGACAGACCGGCGGTGTGGCGTTGGCAGCGACTTCAACCAGGTCGAGGCCTTTGGCGCGGGCCAACTGCAATGCCTCCCCGAGCGGCATGACGCCGAGTTGTTGTTTGGAATCGTCGATGACCCGCACTTCGCGGGCTCGAATCTTTCCATTTCTTCGATGCAACGGTTCGCGGGGCTGAAATGAACGGGAAAAACGAGGGTGTCTCAATCAGGTCCTTTCTATTGAGGATTATTTCAGGCAACAACCAAATCCCGGAAGGGATGGCGCTGAGAACTTGAATGGGCTGTTCCTCCAGCCCAGGAAAATCCGGAGGCGACCGGAGAAAAAGATCGAGGCCCGGAAACCCGAGCCTCGAACCTGTTCCAATAATTCTTAATAGCGATTCCGTGCATTCCCGTACTGGCGCCGGCCACCGCCACCGCCACCGCCACCGCCACCTCCGCCACCACCGCCGGAACGCTCTTCGCGCGGCCTGGCCAGGTTGACGGTAAGGGCGCGTCCATCAAGCGAAACGCCGTTCATCGCCTCCACCGCCTTCTGTGCCTCCTCGGGCGAACTCATGGTGACGAAGCCAAACCCGCGCGGACGGCCGGTGGCCCGGTCCATCATCAGGTTCGCTTCCAGGACAGTGCCGTGGGCCGCAAACGCATCCTGCAGGTCGTTTTCGGTAGTGTTGAAGGAAAGGTTTCCTACAAACAGTTTATTGCTCATGTGATGTTTTACTGTTCCTACTCATTGCTTTTTCCAGACTGTTCCCGGTCGTCGGGTTTAAAATCATCACTGAACCGAGTTCACCTGAGGATTTGCCATATCTTGAAAGTGACAAGCTATCGAACAGATAAACGAACGATTGGCGCTTTCCGGGTGGATAGCAACTCATTTTTTGCAAATTTTTAAGCAGCAAACAGAAGGCGTTTCCAACCCTGGTAGTATTCAAATGGAGCTGGAACAAGGCGATGCAACGATGCAGGGGCGGCACTCACTCACTCAATTTCCCAGAGCGTTCCATCCGTGTCGAGATTCTCGCGATCGATGCCGAGGAAGGATTTTGCTTCGCGAATGGCCCTCTCGTAGGTGGCGGCATCCAGACGCATGGTATTCCGCTTGCCCAGATTATTATCGTATTCGAGACCGAACCGGTCGTTTTCCATGTCCAATATTTTGGCGGTCTTCACTTTCAAAGTTGAACCACTTTCAAAGACGCAGAGATGAAGGCGGCCACGCGCTCATTGCCCTCGATCACCTGCTCGCGCGTCATGCCCAGAGCGAGGCTCTCGCATTGAGCGTCCGAGCCTTTGTAACCCTGCGATGCGGCCAGACAGAACCATTTGTAAGCTTCCAGATTGGATTCCGCCGTGTTCTGCGGCGCGCCTTTAAAGCTGGCGCGACGATGCCTCAGCCCTAAATTGTGCTGGGCTTCGGCGTGTCCTTGCTCCGCGGCTCGGCAAATCCAGAGAAGCGCTTCCGCATCGTCCCGGGTCACCCCCTGCCCGCCGGCAAACATTTTTCCGAGGGCGAGTTGAGCCAGAGCATGGTTCTGGCGGGCGGCTCTCAGGTACCATTGCGCTGCCTGCTCGTAATCCGGGGCCATTCCAACCCCGATGGCAAATCGCGATCCGAGGCTGAATTGCGCCTCAGCGTCGCCGTTGTCGGCCTCGGTTTGAGCGCTCTCCAGTCGATGCTTTCGAGGGCGGCCGAACAGATTTCGGAACCAGGGTTGGTCCATGGTGGGCACTATAAGGCGTCTGGGACCGAACACAACATTGAATATCAATCGAATCAAGTGTGCCCGAACAGCGGATGGGCGGAGTAACGTTCCAACCATCAACGAAACTCCTCCGCATCGAGGAATGAGAGAAGTCCCGCCGGTTCACCGAGAAATGCCATGAGCTTTGCGCGAAGGTGTGATTGGCGAGCTGGAGCGAACACCGCCGGCCGTAAGAAGTCTGTCGGCGCAGATTTTGACTGCGGACCGTCACGCGTTCGAGTAGTCTCCGTCCGCACAATCTGGCGAGAAAGCGCTCGCCGGTTCGTTTGAGAGAAGAAAACTGTGGCTACAAATCCATTGATTGAAATTCGGAACGGGCGCGCCGCAAAGGTCGCATCGCTGCGTTCCTTGGGACTGAACCCTTATCCATCGCGGAGCAAGCGGACGCACTATACCAGGACGATTCTCGAAGAATTCGCCGCTCACGAGGGCAAAACAGCCACGGTGGCAGGCCGGCTGATGTCATGGCGCAAACAAGGCGCGCTGGCGTTCGCGCACATCCAGGATCAGACCGGCAGGCTGCAATTGTTCCTGCGGCGCAATCTGGTTCAGCCAACCGACGCAAGCGCCGGCCGGCTCGGTTACGCGGAGACAAACCTGCTCGATATGGGCGACATCATCGAAGCCACCGGCAAGGTGGTGCGGACGGAACGAGGTGAGATTTCAGTTTTGGTGGAGGAGTTGCGGTTGCTTACCAAGGCGATTCGTCCCTTGCCCGATCAATGGTCGGGTTTGAAAGATCGCGAGCAAGTGCTGCGCAAGCGCTATCTCGACACGATTCTCGAACCGGCGTCGTTTGAGCGGTTCGGCCTGGTCTGCAAAATGATCGCGGCCATCCGGTCCTTCCTCAACGAGCGCGGCTTTCTGGAATTCACCACGCCGATCATCCAGCCCCAATATGGCGGCGGGACGGCCAAGCCGTTCAAAACACACGTCAACGCGCTGGGCTGCGAGATGTATCTCGCGATTTCGCACGAGCTCTACCTGAAGCGCCTCATCGTGGCCGGCTACGACAAGGTTTATACGATTGGCCGTTATTTCCGCAACGAGGGCATTGACCGCAGCCACCATCCGGAGTTCTCGATGGTCGAAACCATGACCGCTTACGAGAATTACGAATACAACATGGACCTGATCGAGGATATGTTCCGGCACGTCGCCGTCACGGTCTTCGGCAAAACCAGGTTCACCGTGCGCGAGCATGAGATTGACTTCGGCAAACCGTGGCGGCGTGTGAGCATGCCCGACGTGGTCGAGGAGAAAACGGGCATTGATTTTCGAGCCTGCCAAACGGTGCTGGAAGCGAATCAGAGGTTGGCGGAATTGAACATTCACGAGCCGCAGCCCAGCATCGCTGAAGCATTGCTCAAGGTATTCGAGCTCACGGTGGAGCAGGACTTGATCCAGCCGACGTTGGTTTACGGCCACCCGATTGAGATTTCGCCGTTGGCCAAACCGATGGCGGAAGACCCGCGTTTCGTGGAGCGCTTCGAAATATTTATCGCCGGAATGGAGTGCGGTGACAATTGGTCTGAGCAGAACGATCCGGTGCATTTGCTGGAAACCTGGCGAAAGGCTTACCGCGCGGAGGAACGTGACGCCGGGAAATTCCACACTCTGGACTTTGATTTTATTGAAGCGCTGGAATACGGCATGCCGCCGACGACCGGCATCGGGCCGGGTATCGAACGCATGGTCATGATTTTCACGGGAGAGGAGAACATTGATGACGTGATTTTCTTTCCCATGATGCGACCGGCGATTGCCCCGCTGAACGCCGCGATTTACGGGGTGCAGGAGGCCACCCTCGCGCCGGTGGAGGACCTCGCCCTCTCGTTTGAAGACTTTGAATCGCTTTGCGACGACGGGGTGCTCAAGCCTCACGCGCGCAATCTGACCATCAAGCCTCACGTTCGTTTGTGGAGCGCTGCCTCGCCGGGCCGCTCGCGGGCTTCCGGCCACGTTGAAATCGAAGGATTCCTGCCCAACAGTGTGCTGCGATTGTCCGGCTACAAGATCAAATCCGAGGAAAAACCGTCGGAGGAAGGGGAAAAGAGGAAGGTTTTGGATTTGCTCGAACTGTCCCTCGTGAAGTTTATCCGCGAAACATTTCCGGAGTGTCATGTGACCGTTTCTCCGCCAACGGTGATGCGGCACACGTAGGTATAACGCCGGCTGGAAAGCCGGCGTTACATCCGCCTCAACTCACATTTTCGACAATGGAGGGTGGGAGCAGCCGGCACGAAGTGACCTCGCGGTTATCTCCGGGTTTGGAGGTATGCGCTGCCACTTTTGCGATGATCGGAGCGATCAGGACCGGGGAGTTCTCTCCAGCCCGAAAAGGCAGGACGTCCTTGACACTGTCCACGAGAGTCGCCGCCGCGAACGTGGCAGGGCCGGAAATGCCGCTGATGACCATCCAGACATGGCCGTTGCTGCGACGCTGGACGGCAATCGTCCCGTACATGGTCCAGGTCTTGCCGCGCTTCTCGATCGGGCAAATCTGCACGATTTGATTTTCGGATTTGTGCGTGGCGGACCCCTCCATCTCCGGCCGGCGTTTCTTTCCACGAATCAGAAAGGCGGCGGCCTGGTTGTGTTTGATTCTCCGGGCGAGCTTCCCGTTCGCATCCAGAATGTCATTGGGGGAAAACGCAAAGGCACTCCGCACTCCTCTCGAAAGTTGACTCTCCCAAATGAAGCCGAAAGGGCGCGAGCCGATGCCTTGATCGGGCTTCCTGAACGGTTCCACATTTAACATCTGGGCCAGCATAACTTCACTGGCCAACGACGCTCGTGCCGAGCCGATCGAAATGAGCGAATGCGGCGTCTTTTGGATAAGGGAGTGCCAATCTCTCCCATGGTAATCGCTTCGCCTTGCGAGTGGATCCAGAAAAACCTCCACGAGATCGTAATGCATTTTCGTATTGCAACCCTGAACTTGCGCGACCAGATGCATGGCCGAACGTGTGTCCCATGAGCTTAGATCCACGCGACGCTGGCGAGGCTTCGCGGCAACGAGCAGGGAGATTTTTTCGCCTTCCGCCAGGCAGCGCAGAATTCCCTCTTTCTCGAAGAGCGGTTTATCTTCCAATCCTTCGCCACGCTCCTTGAAGTATTCATTGAGAGCGCGAAGATTTTTCAGGGTCAGCCTGCAGGACTCGGGCTTTTTGATGATTTTATCCAGCAGCTTGGAGGAGATAAACGCCTTCTCCCTGCCCAAATGTTCGCATCGGCTATTGATGGCGCGCGCCAGCGCGTGCAACCTGCCAAAAGAATCGAGCTCTTTCTTGACCAGCATAGTCAGGCGCCACTCCAAGTTCACTGGATTTCCTCCTTTCTTAGCCTGGCCTCAGGGAAGAATCATTTCTCCCGCGGGAATGCAGTTCCAGCTTTCCTTTCTCTTCGGAATCGGTCTCCATGTAGCCGTAGCGCGATTTCTCTGACAATCATGAATTGGATTTGTAGCCAACTCAGATTCGCACGCGCACGGCTCATGGCTGGCCTGGCGACAATAAGCCGCACGCCCCGCCTCGGCCCTTTTTACACAGAGCTCCCCGAATTTATCAACCTCACCACGGCGTGGACGAATTGCTGGCCGGTACTTTCCGGCTCTCCGCTGACCGTCAACTGCTTTGCTGGCGCTCAGGCACATCACGCCGATTCACCGAAACATCCGTTTTGGAAAGGATTTGCCCGATGCAACCATTTTCCTCAGATGACTGCAAGCTTCCTGATCCGGACACGAATCCGGACAAAACTCCCCCCTCGGACGCTTTGGGTCCGGCAGCTTCTTTAAAGGGAAGCGCTCCCACTCATCCGGAGAAGAAGCCCGATTCTTCGTCATCGAAGAATCAGAAATCGCCGAAAGCTGCGGACAAGTCGCCGCCCGCTCAATCTGATCCAATCAAAGGGAGCGAACCGGGCGGCAAGAAAGGGAAACCTCCAGCCAAAAGTCTGAATGAGGGGAACAGCGCCAGCCCCGACGTCAAAAAGTTCAGGCGGGAAGTCCTGGAGGATATGGCGCGCGGCGGGCTTCCGCTGTTCCATTGGGTGACCCTCCAAGGTGACCTTGCAAGGGATGAGCGCCAAACTCTTCAAATCAACCGCGGCCTGATACTCAAGCTGAGCCGCTTCGAAATGCTGGCTCTTTTGGCGCTCTATTATGCCTCCGCCGCGGCAAAGCTGAAACCTTCTCCCACTCATAGCGAGCGCCTGGGGTATGTCTCAACTAACGAGATCATTTCGGTCATGTCGAAGCTAATCGAGGCCAACGGACTTCTCGAGAAGTTCTGGGAGAAAATCGTGGCGGATAATCTTTATCACGTCTGGCATCGAATTCGGGAGAAAATGCGGCGGGCACAGAGCAACTTTCCGGTCATTGAAACCCATGTTGAAGGCGAGGGGTTTCGCTGGGCAACGCCGTTGCTCGCGATCGAGGTTGACGTGGCGCACAAGCTTCCTCCGTAGATAATGCAAACACAGCCTTGCCTGGCAGTTTCGCCGACTGCCAGTCGGTCGCATCAGGGCCCATTCCCCGGAACGTTGCCGCCGATGGCGCTCGCCCGGAGGTATCCCGGAGGTCTTATCTGTTCGAGGAGCCAAAACATCACTAAACGTTCGGGATTTCGAAGTTTTGACCGCCACGGCGCGCGGAGGTCTCCGCAATGGTTCGAACGGCTTTTTTGTGCAGAATGATGACAACGTGAAGAAGCCGCGAATCGAATGGATCGCACGCACTGATTACTAAATGAGCGCCCAGGCTGTCAACGAATTTCCTCGGCAATTCCACCTCCTGGTGGATGTCTTCGCCGATTCTCAACCCGTTCCGGGTCCTCAAGCGCCGGGCGGCGCGCCGTTCCTTCATTTGGTCGTGCCGCCCGGCGTCTCTGCTCTGCTCCCGCCCGCGAACGGAAACGAGCATTGCTCGTTGGCATCCTGGGACGCCGGCAGTTGCCCTTCCCCCAATACGATTCTGCTCGAGCCGATTCTGAATGAAGACCGCCAGCCGCGCCTTCTCGTCATGACGCCGCCGGGGCTGCGCTTGCGGGTGAATGATCAGCACGCCCTCCCGCTTTCGGCGCTGAGCGAGCGCGATCAGTTTCGGTTTTCCGAAGACCGCGCCTTCGTCGTCACCTTGTTCCATCAGCCGCAAATCGGCGCGCCGCCGCCGAAGCTGATCGGCAGCAAATGCCCGGTCTGCCGGGGCCTTTTCACCGAAACTTCGCGCTGCCTGGTCTGCCAGTGCGGGTGCGGCTTGCATCTGGAAGGCGAAAAGTCTGATCCGAATGCTCTGCAATGCGCCAAAGCCGTCTCGCGCTGCCCGGCCTGCAAGCAGATGGTCACTCTCCAGGCCGGCTACAGCTACTTACCGGAGGTGCCGCATGAGGATTGAGCCCGCTTGGATTGAGATCGCTTCTTCGCCTTCTTCTCGTGGCGCGACTGCGCGACGCGAGGACCGATTTCCCTCCTTCTTTGGGCTCAAAGCAAACGCAACCCAGCGCCTCGACCGTACGTCCCTCGCGATCATTGGAGCGGGAAGCGTAGGCTGGAATCTGGCCCTGCACGTGGCGCGGTTGGGCGTGAAGGAACTTCGCATTATCGATCCGGCCCGCGTTAAAGCCCAAAGTATTCTGACCCACCCGATCAGCGCGGCGACCCGGCTCGGCAAGCCCAAAGCGACGGCGCTGGGCCGGCTCTGCAAAGACCTCAATCCGCGGATGAAAGTGCGGGCTTTCACGGGGCCCGTTCAGGCCTTGTCCGCGGCGGATTTTGTGGGCGTGGACGCGGGCCTTGTCGCTCCGGA
This sequence comes from uncultured Verrucomicrobiota bacterium, assembly GCA_964501475.1. Taxonomy (GTDB): domain Bacteria; phylum Verrucomicrobiota; class Verrucomicrobiia; order Limisphaerales; family CAZCUL01; genus CAZCUL01. Next base: position 9,825 of record CAZCUL010000133.1, read on the forward strand.
TAATCTGAGCGCCGAACTGCATGCGGGCCAGGTTTTTCTTCATCTGGGCAAGCCGCTTTTGAATCCGGCGGTCTTCGGCCCCACCCTCTCGGTTCAGGTGCGTTCCTTTGGCAACGCGGAAGCCAAGGGGCCTTGCCCGGCGTGCGTCTTTTCCCAGGACGAATGGCGCTTGTTGAATGAGGAGGCCAATTTCAGTTGCAACGGATCGAGGAGAGACAGCCGCCACTCCCTGCCGCCCGCGCCGCCTACCATGAGTGTGAGCTTTCTTTGTTCGCTCGCGGCCGATCTGGCCCTGACCGTTTTTCTTCGGAACGCCCTGGAGTTGGGGGACCCCGTGCTGGACAAACTTTTGGATTATTCCGCCTATACGCACCGCCTCATTCAGTCCGATCTGAAGCGCAAGAGCAATTGTCCCTGCGATCATACGTCTCTGGTCTTTTCCAGAGCGCCGCGGCCTTTGGCGCGCTGCTCCCTGCGCGAGCTGGCTGATTCCGCAAATCTGGAGGTCACGGCCGAGTCGCCCCTGTTTTCGATTCCTAACGCGGCCTGGGCGGAAAGCGGCCTCTGCCGATGCGCCGGCCGCCAACGTTTGGAGCGTTTTCTGACTGTCGATTCCCCGCTGCGCTGTCCGCGCTGCCGAAGCCGGCTGGAAGTGCCGGAGATTTACCGCCGCCGGACCGTCTCCGCACGTCTGCTTGGTCCGGCCTTGGAACGCTCTTTAGCCAGGCTGGGTGCGGCCGATGCGCGCTGGGTCCTGTTGCGGAGCCCTGCCGCGTCCGTGCTCATTCAACCCCCAACGAAATGAATTCCATGCAAACCCCGTCTGAACCCGGAAACGTGATTGACCTGCATGCGCTCTCGACCGTCCCGCTGACGGGCGCCCATCAGTCGATGTTAAACTTTGCCCGGTCGGCCTGCGGCGGCAGCGGTCCATGGCAACAGCGAAAAATATCCGATGTTCGCGATCTGCTGGCGCTCGCCCAGGTGAGCAGGCGCTTTTCCGTTTTATGGATCGACCTTCTTGCGGACATCCACCTGTTGATTGATATGGCGGCGGCGGTGCCGTGCTTGCCGGACGTCTCCGGTCCATTGCGGATGGCCTGCGGCGCTCGCCTGGGCATCCGCTACCCGCAAGAGGCTCTGTTCGAGAGCCAGCCGGGCGCGGCCTTTGTTCAAGTCCTCGATCCCTGCTTTGTCTGGCATCCAAACGTGCGTTATGCCACGTCGATCAACCAGCCCGTTCCTCTTTGCCTCGCTCCCCAATTCGTGGCCGGCACTCTCCTGACGGAGGTTGTCATACTCAGTTATCTGGCGCTGACGATGCAGGCCGGCCTCTCTGATCCGAGCGACCCCGCGGGAGTTTTGAACTTTGAGGCCGCGCGGTATTACCAGAAGGCAAACATCCCCATTCCCCTTTCCAGGGAACCATTCGTCAAACCGGCTTCAATGAAATGAACGCGCTCCTCTCCACACCTGGTGTCCAGGCGAGCCGCGCCGCCTGGTTCGAAGCGGCCGCAAACCTCGGCGCCGTGATCCACCCGGCTGGCTTCGGCATCGGGGACGTGAGTTTTACCTTTTCCGGGTCGTGGCTGCGCGCCGTGAAAAGCCGGCCAGCGGGCGATCCCGACCGCCTCGGCCCAGACCCCGAACAGCCCGGCCTGTGGAAGGAGGATTTTCGAACCGGCACAATCATTTTCGATCTGCCGCTGGATGGCTTTGACGGGCTGGATCATGGCGACGATGCAGCGGGCCAGCTTCCGGCAGATTGTCTGGCCTGGATGCTCGCGACCGCGCGGCAGCGAATTCCCGAAGGCTGGATGGCGGCCGAGCGTTCTGAAATCGAATCGTGGCTGGCAAAGTTCGGCCTCACCGCCGAAACGAACGGCCTGGTCCGCCAGGGCGATCTCGTTTATCAGCCGAACCGCCTGGCCATCCGCTCTCCCATCGCGAGCTTTGATCCGGTGGTCCTGCCGGAACCACGGCAGCAATGGCTCCGCTCGCTGGCGCGTGAAGCCCAGAACCGATGGCGCATGGCGCGGCTCACCGCTGTCACGGACGAATCGACCACGCATTTGGCGGCCGAGGCCGATTTGACGGGCGTGCCATCTGCCGCGGCAGAACTCTTGATTTTGACAGGCCTGACCAGCGTGCGCGGGCTCGTTGGCCAGCTTGTCGAAGTGGCGAGCCTGCTGGCTCATCCAGCAATTGTGGCGGAACTGTTCGCCACCCCGCCAGTCCAACCAACCCAAACGCAAGGAACAAAATGAGAGCAACCACTCCAAGTCCAACTTCAACGAAGGCCGCCGAACCGCGCGATGGCGGAAGCTTCTTCTTCCACACGCGCGATGTCACCGGAACTCATTCGCTCGAGGCGCGGGGCGTTCAACGCTCGACGCCCACGGCCGCCGTGGCGCGTGCTTTGGCCGCGCGCATGTCGCTGCCTCAAAACGTCGCCTGGTCGCTCCGCGACGACGCTTCGGGCGCTTACCTCGACGAAGAGCAGCCCATCGGTGACCAGATTGAAACAGGCGCCAAGGTATCGCTGGTGCCGCGAGTCCACCTTGGATAACGCGCTGGCGAGGCAGGGACGCAGTCGGGCGCTGCCCGTGTCCTGCGTTTCCGCGCAGTCACTGCGTCCCTGCCAGACCGCGCCTCCATTTGTCATGCGTCCTTTATCACGGACAGGGCGGGAATGTGGGAAAGAATCGGGGGAGCCGGCCTGTTCCTGCGGATCAGTCGCCCGCGAGATGCCATGATTGCCGCTAATACCGCTGCTCCGGCCTCCGTGCCGGTATCGACTCCGTCGCTCACGGTCGTGCTGCGGCGCGACGCGCAGCATCCCGTTTTGGGCCGCGAACAGGTCGCGGCCGCCGATCTTGCGGACGCGATTTCCGAAGCCTGGCGCGACGCTTACCTCCGCAAAGGACGGCCGTCGGTTCGCCTGCTGGATGCGCGGTTTGACCTTTCGCCTCTTTACCTGGATGAAAGTCAGACTCTGCTGTCGGGCTTTTTTCTGAAGGCCGCCGATTCGCCCGGCGGAGAATGTGAATTCAGCATTCGCAGCCTGCGTTCTGTGGCCCAACGCGCCGGAACGCGCTTGAAGGAACTGGGCCTGTTGGAAGGCGCAGACGAGTTCGTTTACGAGGTGCTCTACGAACCGTATGAAGCGCCGCCGCAATCCGAGGCGGCCCCCGCCCTTTTCGATGCTGTTTCCAAACCGGCCCCTCTGCACCACCTGCGTGTCCCGATTCGTCCGCTGCTGCAGACGGCCACGCCCCGGAACAGGGTTGAGGAGGGCGTGTTCCCTGTGTTTTATACCGCCACCGCCTTTGCCGAAGCGGAACGCTGCGCCCGCGAAGGCGCCAGGGCGCTGCCATCTGTCGAGACCGGCGCGGTCCTCGTGGGAACGCTCTGTTCGTGTCCGGAAAGCGGCGAATTCTTCTGCGTGGTCTGCGAAGTCTTTGAGGTGCTGGAAGCAGAGCACGCGGAATTCTCGTTGGCCTATACCAGCGCAAGCTGGGGTCGCATTCAGAAAATTGTCAGCGCCCGCCAGACAGTCCAGCCGGCGTTGCGGCTTCTGGGCCAATGTCACGGCCACAACTTTTTGCCAAACGACGGCAAGGTTTGCGACCTTTGCGCCCGGCAGCCGGTCTGCGGTGCGCACAACATTTTCGTGTCCACAGCCGATCAAATCTGGTCGCGCGCGGTGTTTGCTCATCAGCCCTGGCAGCTCTCGCACATCTTCGGCTTGTCTGCCCGTCGCGACTTTCTCAACGGATTGTTTACGCTTCAGGACGCGCGGCTGCGCCAGCGCGGCTTTTTCGTTCTTCCCGAATTCGATCCGGACCAATGGGAACCCGGGGCAATCACTTAACCAACAGGAAACTCCTATGGCCAAACTCAAGAAAAACTTCCCTGTCCAACAGTTTTTGACCGACCAATCAGTTCCGGTCGAGCAGCGGCGCGAGCTTGTCCGCGCCGTTTTCAGCGACTCCAACGAGGAAGCCAATGCGATCGCCGACACCATCCTGCAATCGCTGGCGGCAACCCGCGCCGAAACCGTCCACGCGGAGAAGGCCAGGCAGCTCGGCGACCTGATCCGCGAGATGGAAGAAGGCCCGTTGCGGAACGCCGCCTTCCTCGAAATCCTCCCTTCGAACGGCACGCCCACCCGGCGGGCGTCGGTAGTATTGGACGACGGCACGCTGGCCTACACCGTTGTGCCGGACGAAAAGCTGGCTGAAACATTGCGGCGCGGTGATCGCGTGCTCCTCGAAGCCAAGGGGCGCGCCTTGCTGCGAAAGGGACCGGCCGGGTTCAAAGTGGGCGAGGAAGCCTTGTTCGAGCGGCGGCTGGACGAGGAACGGATTGAAGTGCTGGTGCGCGGCCAGGACCGTCACGTCGTGTTTGCATCTGACGCGCTCTCGCAGCGCATCGCCGCTCAGGAACTGAAGCCGGGCGTGACGGTCATTGTCAGTTCACGGCAAAACTTTGCCTTCGACGCCCTCCCGCCCAAGGACCACTTTTCGCACTTCACCCACTTATGTCCTGAGCCGGCGCCGGACATCCTGGTCGAGCGCGACATCGGCGCGCCGCCCAAGTGCATCAACGAGGTGGGCGAAGCGATCCGGTTCGAGATGACGCACCCGGAGATTCGCCGCCGTTTCAATCTGCGCCGTTGCGAGATGCAGTTGCTCTGCGGCGTGAGCGGTTCAGGCAAAACCCTGGCCGTCCTCGCCATCTGGCGGCGCATGTATGAGATCATGAGCGAATTGACCGGCGTGCCGGTCGAGCAACTGCCGCCCAGGGTTTTCCGGCTCAATTTGGCCGGCATTCTTTCAAAGTGGCTCGGGGAAAGTGACAAGGCGCTCGACCGCTTCTTTGCCGAAGCCGAACAGCTCGCCAGCCAGCCCTTCATCGCACCCGACGGGCGGGAATTCAGGCTGCCAGTCCTGGCCATCATGGAGGAGATCGATGGCGTGGCGCGCACCCGGGGCAGCGAACCCGTTTATGATCGGATTCTCACGACTGCTTTGCAGCGGCTCGATCCCACACGACCGGACCTCAAGGACAAGCTCATTGTTTACGTGGCAACCACGAACGACGCTCACAACGTGGACCGGGCTTTCATCCGGCGGGTCGGCGGGAGCATTCATCATTTTGGACGGCTCAGCCGCAAGGGCTTCGTCTCGGTTTTGCAGAAGCATCTCAATCGCGTGCCTGCCGGCAATGGCAACGGCGCTCCGGAACAGGAATCCCGCCGTCGGATCGTGAACGACATGGTCGCCTGGCTCTTCAGTCCCAATGGGTCGGACCGAGGGCTCCTGCAACTGACCTATGCCGGCTCAGCCAACGCCGCCACCCGCTATCGCCGCGATTTTCTGACCGGCGCGCTTGTGGACCGCGCGGTCCAACAAGCCGCCAAAGCCGCGGCCCGCGCGGAGATTCTCGAAGGTCACCGCCACGGCGTGACGTTCGAGCTGCTGGCCGTGGCGTTCGACGACCAAATTCGCGGCATCAGCGAACAACTTACCGAGCATAACGTCGGGCAGTACCTCGATGTGCCCGAAGGCATGCGGATAGCGAATTTGCGGCGTCTGCCTCAGCCGCCTCAATTGCCTCATCAACTGCAAGTAACTGAAAACCTCAACCCATCTCAAACCTATGATTGAAGAACTCCAACCCATTCGCGAGTCCGCCTCCGGGGGCGGTGGACTCGGCAACTTGTTTGACGAAGACGATTCACCGGGGGTGGCCCGGGTGGCTTCCGGTTTGCACGACGAACGTTTGCCGGTGGGCAACATGACCGTGGGCGAAATCCGCGCCCGATTCAGGGACCGCCTCGATATCGATCCGCAAAGCGAGGCGGCGATCGACGGCCTCTTCGTGGACGATGCCACGACCGTTCGGGTCGGCCAGCATCTCATCTTCATGCATCGCGCCGGCGAGAAGGGCGGGCGGGCGCCGTGTGGACTCACTCGCCGCGATCAGTGAAGCAAACCCGCTCCCAGCCGGATGCGCCTGTTCCTGGCGCCAGTCAATCGGATCACCGCGTTCGTCGCGCGCGGCTCTGCCGCGCTCTGTCAGTCTCGCTCAGATTCATCACAGGCCGCGCGAATTTGTCGGAGCGCGGCTGCGGTGTTGCCGTGCTCTGCCGTGTCGCGGATTGCTGATCCGCGGGCGCAGCCTGTCCAAAGTGTGACCGAAGAATGGCGCAAGACTTATGAACCCGATTGAAGTTCGGATTGAAGGGGCGGAAGCGTCCACGGTCTCGCCCGAGGGCAAAAGAGCGGCCATGCCGGTGGAGGAACTGATGCGCAAATTGCGTCCGCCGCGCATGGACTGCGGGGACGTGGTGCTGCCAGCCGGTATTCGCGGCGTCCTTTCGCAAGGACCGCTCTGCATTTGGGTCCATGAGATTCCGCCCGGTATTCGCAACTTGAAATGGATTGCCAACGATTCGCCGGCGCCCTTCGGTCCTGGCGCCACCTACCGCGACGTGCAGATCGGCCTTCCTTACGTCGTCGTCATGGCCGTTTTCATCATGTCGGCGCAAGGTGCGTTCGTGCTCTCGAAGCACAACGAGTGCTTCTTCCGCACTGCGCCGCTGCAAAGCCTGGCCGAGCCCCTCTCTTATCCGGCGCTGTTGAACTGCTCGCGTTTCAATCCGCCGGAAGGCCGCCCGTTGGCCTGGATTTGCACGCAGTATCTGGACGAGTCCTACAAAAGGCAGAGCGATACGGGACAGCGGATGCGGGCCGGGTTGGCAGCTCTTCTGAATTGCCTGCTCCACACGGGCTTCAATCGGAGCAGCGAACATCACGAGTTCTCAAGCTGGTTCACCGAATCGCGGCATTTGGATGCGCGCCTTGCCACCATCGAGGAATGGGAGAAGGCGACGAAGCACGATCCTCTTTTCGCGCTCGAAATCCCCTGGATTCCGACGGGCTTGAGTGTTCGGCAAATGGCGGAGCGCATTTTTCAGAATCACCGCGCCGGCCATCTCCCGGTCAATGCCGCTTCCATGGCGCGACTCATTTTCAACTACAAACCCGGCTCCGCCTGACCCAACCCATGAACCCGAAGAACCTGTGCACGCCCATTCACCTCAAAGCAGACCCGGAAATGAGCTGGCCCGCCGACAAGGCGTTTTATCTGGTGTCCAGCGATGGCCTTTTCCTTTGCCGCAACCACCGTTTCTTTCAGAGCAGTGTGCGCGTCGAAAAGGGCCCGGGAGAGCTGGCTGCCCACCGGTGTTTTCTGCGTCTCAAGTATCCGAAAATTCCGCGGGAACTCTTCGAACGT
>CAZCUL010000134.1:0-3835 GCA_964501475.1 uncultured Verrucomicrobiota bacterium
TGGCCCACCATGGGAAATCACGAAGGCGCCACTTCCAAAGGCACCAATGGGATTGGTCCTTACTACGACGCTTATGTGGTGCCGACGCGGGGGGAAGCCGGAGGTGTAGCCTCCGGGATGGAAGCCTACTATTCTTTCGACTATGCCAACGCTCATTTCATCTGTCTGGATTCGCATGATCTGGATCGGCGGCCCACCGGCGCGATGGCCCGCTGGTTGAAGCAGGATTTGGAAAAGACCAGGGCCGATTGGCTGATCGCCTTCTGGCATCACCCCCCCTACACCAAGGGCTCTCACGATTCTGACAGGGAGAAGCAACTGATCGAGATGAGGACCTACATCATGCCGATACTCGAATCCGGCGGGGTGGACGTCGTGTTGACCGGCCACTCGCACATTTACGAGCGTTCGATGCTCATGGACGGCGCTTACTCGACGCCCACTACGGCGGCAAACGTGATCCTGGACGATGGCGACGGCAGTCCGGAAGGCGACGGTCCCTACCGCAAGAGCGCCGGACTGTATCCGCACGAGGGAACGGTCCAGGTGGTGGCGGGCCATGGCGGGACCAAGCTGAGCCGCAAAGGCACCATGCCCGTGATGAAAAAGATTATCGTCGAGCATGGCTCGGTATTGGTGGACGTCGAAGGAGACACGCTGAACGCCATCATGATCGACAAATTCGGCGAGCGACGAGATCTCTTCAGCATCGTGAAACGCGGCAAAGTCACGCCCGTCCGGATTACCAATCCCTGGCAGCCGCCTTTCTGGGAGAGGCCAAGACCGCCCGGCGAGGATCCTCCAGCGGAGCCGCCGGAAGATTTTATCGTGGTCATTCCGCAGAATGCTCAGTGGCAATATCTGGCCGGATCGCATCCTGTCGGGACCAACTGGATGTTGGCCGGATTTGCCGCGAGCGAATGGAAGACGGGCCAGGCAGGGTTCGGTTACGGCGACGATGATGACCGGACTGTCCTCGCAGACATGCGCGGCAATTACACCACCGTTTACATTCGAAACGAGTTCGAGATCGAACAGCCGGATACTATTGCGGAGATTGGGTTGATGATAAACTATGACGACGCTTTCGTTGCCTACTTGAATGGCAAAGAAGTCGTCCGCAAGGGTGTGAGGAGGGGCAGCGGCGTCGAGGCTTCCGGGATCAGGTCGCACGATGCGGAGGAATTTCAATATTTCCCGTTCAAGGATTTTGAAAAAGCGGTGCGCAATGGCAAGAACGTCATTGCCATCGAGGGCCACAACGTTAATCGGACCAGCAGCGACTTCACGCTTGATCCCTATTTGATCCTCGAGGATTAGCGGCTCCAGGACGTTATCCATGCATGTGTGGCAATCCGCAAATCCGGCTTGAGATAGGCCGCATGGCTGTGGCCATTTTGGCCGGCATCGCCTGGGGCATGGGCTGCCCGGCAATCGCGCACGACAGCCCGGAACATGTTATTGAGCACCTGACCGAACGGATGCGGCGGAGCGGGGAGACTGCTGCGCTGCTCTACCGGCGGGCCAGCGAATATCGGGCTTTGCGGAACTGGGACCGGGCCGCGGCGGATCTGCGGCAGGCGCTTACGTTGCAACCGGATTTAACCGGAGCGCGCGTCGAATTGAGCCGCGTCCATCTGGCAGCAGGAAAGCTTCCGGCCGCACTCGTGGCGATTAACGAGGCTCTGGATCAGACCGGTTCGAAGGCCGAGCGGGCCACGCTGCTCATGCAGCGGGCCGAGATTTATCAGGCTGGGGGACAATGGCAACAGGCGCTCGCAGACTGTGAACTCGCGTTTGCCTCCGGGTCGAACGACATCGACTGGTATTTGATCCGGAGCGCGATTCAGCGTCGGTTGGACCGGTGGGATGCGTGTGAGCGGGATTTGAACGAGGGTTTTGATCAAACCGGGAGTTCGGTGTTGATGGTCGAATGGATTGAAGCGCTCATCGATTCCGAAAAGTACCAGGAGGCTTTGACCCGGATTGAACCCGAATTGCGCGACTCGCGCTGGCAGAGCTCCTGGCTCATCCGCCGGGGCCGAGCCCGTCTGGGCTTGGGCCAGGCTACGGCTGCCCGCGAAGATTTGCGCCGCGCGATAGAGGAAATCGAGCGACGGCTTAGTCCTTCCCGTCCGGACATTACGCTGTTGGCGGATCGGGGCCTGGCTTATGCGCTCCTGGGTGAACAGACCAAGGCGCAAGACGATTTGCTAACAGCGCGGAAGGCAGGCGCGCCTTCATGGTCGCTTGATCGGCTCGAATTCGTCCTGGAAAGGAAGAGCCGGCCGGGCAGGTAAGCCGGGGCCGGCGCAATGGTCGTTCGCAGCCGGCCCGAATTGGCCCGGCTGTTATTTGTTGCCCTGCTGAGGGTTTTGCGGAGCCGGCGGGCCGGCTGGGGCGGGCGTCTCCTGTTTTTCTTCAACTCCCACCAGTTCGATATCAAATAGCAGCACGGAGTTGGGCGGAATACCGGGCCGTCCGCGCTCTCCATAAGCGATATCCGAGGGAATGAACAATTGCCATTTCGAACCGACGGGCATCATGAGCAAGGCTTCGGTCCATCCTTTGATGACGCCCGTGACCGGAAACTTGCTCGGCTCACCTCGGGTGTAGGAATTGTCGAATTCAGTGCCGTCGATCAAGGTTCCGCGATAATGGGCCACGACCACGTCGTTACTCGTCGGCTTCCGACCTGTGCCCTGGGTGATAACCTTGTACTGGAGGCCGCTTTCAGTGATTTTGACACCTTCCTTTCCTTTGTTCTCGGCGAGAAATCCCTGGCCCTCTCCCTTGTTCTGGTCGGCGGCCTTCGTCCGCATGTCCCGGGCAAAGTTGTTGAGCGTTTCCCGAATCAATGCATCGTCGAGCCGCTGGTCATCCCCTTTCAAGGCATCTTTCATCCCGGCGATCAACTGGTTAAAATCGACATCCTCTTCGCCCACTCCCAGGCCTTTGAGCGATTTGCCGTAGCTGACGCCGATGCTGTAACTGATCTTGGCCTCTTCCGAGGCGAATTCCTGCTTTGCCGAGTCCTTCTCTGCCGCAGTCAAAAGGCCCGCGCTCATACACGCCAATACGATTAATGCTTGTTTCATTCTAGATCTTTCTGCTTGCCGCCCCCGGGAAACCTCTCGGCTCGCTCGACAAAGCGGTTCATTGATTTCACTGAGCCTAGCCTCGGCCACCACGGCGTCAAGGAGACATAAGGGATGAAGGACGACGACCGGAATGCGGATTTGATTTGATTCGGCCATTCCTTATAGCGAACCTCTTCCACACAATTCTTGCGTTATGAGAATCGAGGCATTGCACGTGACGATGAGCGTCCGGCACCCGCAATACGGGCTGGGTGTGGTAAAAACGGTTTCCGAGAAAACCGCGGACATCCAATTCAACGAGGGGCTTAAAGCTGTGGACCCGGAAGCAAGCGATCTCCAGCCCGCGGAGGCGCAAGGCAGCCTGAGCGGTTTGACTGTGCCGCTGGCGGTCCTGATTCGGCAAATCGCGGAGGCGGTGGTTCAGGAATTGGGCGTGGAAAAGGCCGATTCGGTGATCGAGGAGCTGGGCGCTCGCTGGCATAGAGGCAGGCTGGTGATGCATCCGGCCGATCCTTCTCTTCAAACCAAGGAGGTGCCCATGGAAGTGTTCTTTCACAAGATCGTGATGGTCCGAAACAATCTCCGCGTGCTGGAACAGAAAGTGAACGGGCACGAAAAGCTTTCAGATGCAGACAAGGTGGAGCTTCAACAATACATCACTCGCAGCTACGGCTCACTCACCACCTTCAATCTTCTCTTTAAAGAGAAAGAAGGTCAGTTCAACAGCAAAGGCT